>CAJJXN010000006.1 GCA_905197115.1 uncultured Bacillota bacterium
ATAAATAAAGCCCTGCCGTATTTAAGACTAAAAAGGTTATCATCTCATCACTTGCTACTCCTTCGGGCATTGTCGATATTTCTTTTAGTCTTTTAATTCCTTTTAACCCACTTGGTGTAGCTGCAAAACCCAACCCAAACATATTGGCTGCAATATTCATAGATAAATATTCGATGGCTTCTTGATCTGTTAAATTTGGCATAATTTTTTTAAACAAAGGTCGTATTGCTAAAGAAATAAAGTCAATAATGCCTACTTCTTTGAAAATATACATAAATCCTGTCCAAAAAACCGTTGAGCTTATGACAATTAACAAAAATGAAAAACTTTCATCGGGAATCGATAAAATACCATCTAATAAAACTTCAACTCGTCCCATTAATATTGCATAAACTGATGCAATTAAAATAATGCCTCCCCATATTTTTCCCATATTTTCACCCTAACATTCTAATTGATTATATGATTTTATGTTTATAGAATATAACAAAAAAAAGGGAGTAACTCCCTTGATTAATTTATTAAATTCCATTTAGCATATAAATATGTTCCTGGATATTCTTCTTTAAAATCATTAAATGATGTCGGTCTTTTTTTTTCTTTTTTTATATTACTAGAAAAATCCCATGCATTTATACATTCTTTTTCTTTATACCACCCTTCAAATGTATACCCTTCTCGTTGTGGAACTGGCGGAATAAATTCTATTAAACTATTATCATAACTATCTACCCAATAATATCCTTCATTTTCGGCTCCTTCATAATTATACATATAAGATATATTGGCTAATATACCATGTTCATACGTATCATTTCGTCGTTTAAGATAAAGATTATATCCACAAATAAACTTTTTTCTCGATGGTATTATAATTTGAAGTGATTCTATACTTTTCCAAAAAACATTATAACAATTAGGCAGTCTACCATAGCCATAATCACTAATCCAATCTTCATTTTTATTATCATTATTTATATATAATCTTTCAAGATTCGTACTAACCAATGTTTCCCATCCAACATAATAATTTCCCCATCCAAACGATTTGTTATATTTATATCCAAATCCTTTTATACTAATATTATTTAATGTATTGGGTAAAATCAAATATTTTTGTTCTAATCCTAATTCAGTGAATCCTGTTAAATATCCTTCTACACTTCCATCTTCAAATCGTTTTACTGCGAATTTAAAATATACATCTTCATATTCTCGCAGTTTGCCTTCTGTACAAGATGTTAGTGTCCCTAATGCCCACAATGATACCATAAGTAATAATTTCTTTTTCATTCACTTTTCCTCCTTAGGTTTATTTGGTTTAAATTAAAACTGATTTTTTATTTCTTCTATTATATAATTAACATATTTTTTCTTCATTTCTTCACTCAAATCACAATGTCCTCGATCTAAAACCACATCATACGTAATATCGAAATGGTTTATTTTCATTTTTTCAACAAATGTAGAAGAATGAGCTTGAATGTTAACTTCTTTATCGTTATTACAATGAAAGAGATGATACTTTACTTTTGGAAGTTTATCCATTAAATGCAATGGAGAATATTTTTTTAATATATCTATTAAACTTCCTTGTTCATTAAAAAAGGCACTATATAATGTTCTAGGTAGATCTTTTCTTTCATTATAATGATAAACCATATCACAAACAGGACAATTCGCTACACATGCAATAGGTGTTCTTTTCGCATATGCCATATAAACAATTGCAGATTGTCCTCCCATACTTCCTCCAGATGAAACAATGGCAATATTTTCGCTCAATTCATAATAATTGATGATAACATCTATAATTTCATCCACTAGTTCAATTGATTGCTTATTCATCCAAGACCAAGGATTGGTATAAGGAACGACATATAAAATTCCATGCTCACCATAAAACTCACCTTCGGCAATTTCATTTGAAAACATCGACGTATTTCCTAATCCAAAAAACGAAAGTACAATTCCTTTTATGGGTTTTTTACAAATTTTATGATTAACATATGCAAATTGTCGTAGATTTTCTATGTTTATGATTTTTTCCATCGTAGGACACCTCACTTTCATTATAAAGGCAAGTAAGATATTTGTCATCTTTTTCTAAACAAAAAAGCCAAAATATCCCTAAAAAAGAATAGTTTTGGCTTATTAAACAAGCTTTTTAAAATTGTATAGGTAAATTTGTCGTATTAAAATGATGATAGGAAACTTGTACCATTCCCGATTGCATATACATTGTATCTGAATAACGAATCACTAGATTTTTAAAACTGCCTAAATTATCTAATTGAATCATACATTCAAACGCAAAATATGCTAAATAATCACGAATTGTATAAGGAGCAAGTAAATAAGTGATATATGGAACAAAAGCATCTTTTACATAATAAGTATTTCCTTCGCAATCAAATAATTCACTTGCAAAACCAGTATAGTTTGGTTCATAATCTTTACGTGTTCCATCTAGTTTTTCTTCGGACACAACGATATTTTTACTTTCTTCCAAGCCTTCGGTATAAAACTCATGTAAACCATCATTTTGTAAAACAACACCTAAGCATCGACCATAAGAATCTGGACTATCATGATAAAGTGCTTCTTGTACAACATAATAAGATGTTTGAGAAGAAACTTGAGTTCCATCTAAATTAGTTGTTGTTATTGTTGCTGTATAGTTCATTGAAGATAATTGATCATTTAAACTTTTACATACTATTTCAAGTTGATCATGCTCTTTTTTATGTTCAAAAGGTGTAAGCGTTGGAATTTCTAAAGAAATATCATAAAGAAAATCTAAATCATATTTTTCTGCTGTGTTTAATCCTAAAGAGCCCACACTTGCATAAGTTTCAATTAATACGGAACTAAATTGATTATTTTCAATTACAAAAGTAATATTCTTGCATGATAAAGAAGTATGTGTTAGTAATTGTGCAAAAGCATTCACAGAAGATGGTTTTAAAATAAATTCGCTTTCTGTTTTTCCTTCGACAAAATCGGAATATTTTAATTTTTTAAAAGGGTTATGAAAGTTGTCATCAAATAAAACACTTTTTCCATCTACTAAATATTCTAGTTCAGCGACTTCATTTTTTAAGGTAATTGTTTTATAGTATGTTTTACCATCTGCTTTTTTATAATAAATTGATTCTGCTTCTTCACTTAATTCATTTTCATCATAATAATAGGCTTTTTGATTAGAGATGATTCCATCTGCAAACGAGTTATTTAAATAACTCATTTTGATTTCACCACCATATTGTTCAAACACGGAATAAATATCACCAAATACGCTAAAACTATGATTTTTTGCATATTGAAGAGCGGCATTTAAATCATTCGTCACTTGTGGTTTTTCACTAGTTGAATTAGAAGTACTTGTTTCTTTTTGATTACATCCTCCTAAAACTAACAATCCACATAATGCCAACCAAATATAATTCTTTTTCATAACATCACACTTTATTTGTCAGCTGATTCAATTGGCATCACTGTTGTACCAAAATCTTTAAATGTATAAGTAAAATCATCGGTATATTCATTGGACCAGTCATAGGCGGTACAAACAATACTTTCAATATCTCCTGCATCATCTAAGTTTACTTTTACTTTTGTTCCTACTAAAAATGGATCAATTGCATCATAAAATGGAGAAACTAAACGACGAATTGCATCAATGACTTTATTATCTGTTGCTGTAAAGGTTGTTTTTGTTTGATTCGCACTAAAAAATTCAGGAGCAAAATCTTTTAAATTAACATCTAATTGTTCTCTGCTTAAGATAGCGGTTGAACTTTTATTTGGATCCGCATAAATTGTTCTTGATTTATTAATTCCACTTACATAGTAACTATAACGATGATAGGTTCCATCTGCTTGTTTTTTATAACCTACTTTATAATCACTTAATGCTGGCTTAAAATCGCTAAAACATTCGTTATTTACATAGTAATTGTCATATTCCATCCAAATTTCATTGTGATCTCCACTATCTGCGTCCACAGCATGGACAGTATAATTTCCACCATCAATTTTTGTTTGAAGTTTAGCAAATGCATTCTTTAAAATATCGTGTTCTTCTTTGTGCTCTTTTAAAGCTACAGTTGGAACATCTAATTCTCCATTAAATCCTAAATTAAATGTGAACTCGAAGTAAAACTCTTCATCTGACATATTTTTTCCTTTTTTCGTTTTAATCAAAACTTCGTTAAATACGCCATCTACATAATCAAAAGTAACTTTTTCTAAATCCAAGTCATAAAAAGCATAATCTTGAACTGATTCAAAGCTAGTTAAACCTTTAAATACTTCTAATTTTTGTTCTTTAATAGCATAACGATTCGCATTATCTAAATAAAAATCATCCACTGTCAAATTTGAAAATGGATTTAAACAAAATGTATCGTATTGTATACCATCTTTACCTAATGTTTCATGGGTATATAAAGTGTCTTCTACTTTATTTTTTAAAGATAATTGATGATCATAAATTTTACCATCATTTCCTTTCACAAAAATAAAGTCTTTTTTAATTTCACGACCACTAAAATCTTTTACCAAACGAGAAGTTTGATAAAAATCATTCGAAATTGTTAAATGTAATTCACTTTCAGTTTCAACAAGTCCATCAAGTGGCCAAACAGAAATATAACTGCCATCCATCGTGACACTTTTCTTTGCATTTTCTAAAGCTAGAGGTAATTGAGGATCTAAAGGTTTTGTGCTGACACTTTCTGAAGTGTTATTTGATGAATTAGAACTTGATTTAGTAGAATCATCTTTTTTTTCATTACAACCTGTTATCCCAACTAATAGTAATAAAGCGGATAAAGTAAACAAATAATTTTTCTTCATAATCGTTTTCCTTTCTCATTGATTTTATCAATATTACTAAATATTATATTCCTTTAAAAATGTATATACAATCATTTTTTTTATATTTTTACAAATAAATACGTAATTAAATTTTTATTTGACTCTTTGAGCAATTTTTAAAAAAATGCATTGCATAATGCTATTTTTTTTCATATAATAAGGCAATAGACTATTGAAAGGAAAGAAAAAAATATGAAAAAACTAAAGCCATTACTTCTTATTATTAGTTCATTTGTTCTTTTTTCATGTGCTACAACGAAAGATACTTCCAATTCTTCAAGTGGGAATGCTACCTCACCATCTATCAGTAATAGCACATCAACAAGCAGTTCAAGTAGTTTAAGTAATTCATCAAGTAGTTCTACAATTGTTTTACCTCTTCCAGAAACCTTAGACGATGTAAAAGATTTATTAGAAGATGCAAAAACAAGAAGCTATCGTTTTCTAAATTGGGAAGATAGTAGCGATTCTACAAAAGGTAAAGTATCTTTCTTTGAAAAAGAAGTTTTAGAAGAAGGAGAGAAAAAATCTTCAGAAGGTGTCGACAAATTTATTCAATATCGTGGTTATGATTCACAATTATATTATGAAATTGACACAAAACTCGGTGCTACAGCTAAAAAATATAAAATTAATGATGAAACTAGTTCTTCTTCTACTAGTGAAAAAACAACTGAAGCAGCCGCTAACTTAGTGAAGAAAATTAATCACGATTGTGCTGATTGGTTTATTAAAAAATCAACAGAAACTTTTACTCTTAATTATTTAGTTGAAGAAAAAACCACGACAACAATTGAAAAGAAAAATAGTGGCTTTGTTGCGACCATTAAGTCGGTTACACAAACTGGTGAAAGAACTTATCAATCTGTTTACGAATTTGATCATCAAAATCGCCTTATTGCCGGTGAATTTTTAACACAACAATGGGATAAAGATAACTTTAATTCTGAAACACATGAAGTAATTGACCCGTCTTTAGGTCCTAAATCATTTAATCAAAGAAGTGTTAAATTAGAAATCGGTGATTTGCCAAATTCAACTCCACTTAACTTTGATATTTCTAAATATTTTATTACTTCTTTAGATGATGTATATGTTTCTACTTTCTCAAATGCCGCTGAAAATAAAAATAAGTGTGAAGCTGGATCAAGCATAAATTTATATATTGATGCATTTACACCTTCCACCGCTCTTGATAAAGGTGCTTATAATATTGTTTCAAGTTCTGAACCAACAGTTATTGGTAAGAAATCTTCTTCATCTTCTTATTTTTATGCTTTATCAGAAGGAACTTCTGAATTAACGATTAGTGACGCTACTGGCATGGTTACAAAGGTCATTCAAGTTAGCGTAACTCGCCCTATTGTAAAAGCAATGTGGTTAGATAGTAGTCAAAAAGATTTGTTCGTAGGAGATACATCTTCTGTAAGTATTACAACATATCCTGATGGAGCTAAAAATGATGTGACTGTATCATGCGACAATCCTTCTTTATTAGATTTTACTTTATCAACAGATAAAAAGACGATTAATGTTACAGCTAAGGCTGCAGGAAATGCTACTTTAACCGTAGCCTCCGCAAGTGTTCCATCTGTTTCTTCAACAATCACATTTAAAATTGAAGAAAAAGCGGTTGATGTTTCTTGGTTAATTGGAACGTGGAAATGGAAAAATGCCGAATTTGATTGTACAATGGTTTTAAAAGATGACTTCACAGGCACTTTAGACCAAGACGTAGGACTTCCATATCATAATACAGCTGACTTTACTTGGAGTTATGATGGCACGAATTTTAAAGTTCTTACTTGGTCTAGTGATGAAGATATGACTACTAGAAAACCATCAAGTGTAACGATTAATGCTGATAAAACAATTATTTCTATGACACTATATAGTGATAATGCCGATGGAGATTCAATTAACTTAAAAATTAATTGGGAAAAAGAACAACCTGGTGTTGATGTTTCCTGGCTAATTGGAACATGGTTTTATGAAGATGATGACATTGCTGTAACTTTTGTTTTCAATAGTGACAAAACAGGCTCTGTAAAACAAAATACTGGTAGTGCAAAAGCTTATACATGGGACTATGATGGAACCAACCTAACTTTCCCAACTTGGCCTAGCAATTCTTGGTTATATGAGCCAGATGCTAGCAGAATTGTTATTAATGCAGCAAAAACAACTATCAAAATGCGTTTAGAAGATGACGAAAGTTATTATTCCGTTACATTAGAAAAAATTTAATAGTAAACAATTATTTTATAAAGTAAAAAAAGGTAAACTCAATTCTAGTTTACCTTTTCTTTTTATTTATTTTAATATTTTTTTGGAAGTTGGTACAATTCAATTGTTATTTCTTCTAACACATATCCATATTTATCTTGCAAATAAACGCTTACCCATTTACTTTCTTTTTTGATTTCATATTTTAAAAATAAATCTTTTTCTTGTTGACTAGGTGCCATCATGACATACTCTTTTTCTACATTTACACAAAATTGATCAACCTTGTTTTCCCCTTTTTTAAAAATAATAATACCTGTATATTGTGAAAAATAAGTTTGATAAAGTTGCTTATGAATTCCAAAATCATTACCACAATTTAAAGTGACAATTACTAATTCTAAATCATCTTTTTTCGCACTGGTAACTAAAGTTCTTTTTGCAACTTTCGTAAAGCCTGTTTTTCCTCCCGTAGTATATTCATACATATTAAATAAACGATTCTTATTTTGATAAGTCTTATATTTCTTGCAAGAAGTGATATGTCGATAAATTGGATTATTTAAAGCATATGCATGTAAAATTGCCATATCATATGCACACGATAAATTTCCTCCATCCTCTTCATCTAAACCATGAGGATTTTTAAATAAGGAGTTTTCCATCTTTAAAACTTGAGCCTTTTGATTCATTAATTCAACAAACTTTTCTATGCTTCCACTTACATGAATAGCTATACTAACTGCTGCATCATTTCCACTTCTTAACATTAAACCATATAATAAATCCATAATTGGAATTTGATCATTTTCATGAATGTAAAGCATACTTCCATAGACTTGATTAATTTCTTTTGGAATGGTTACAACATCATTTAAATTCACATTTTCAATGGCGACAATCGCAGTCATTATTTTTGAAATACTAGCTACGCTTCGCGTTTCATAAAGATCCTTACCTTCTAAAACTTTATTTGTGCTTCGTTCCATCACCACATAACTTGAACAAGCAATTGGAATAGAAGAAACCATTTTATTTTCTTCATTTACTTTCTTATTAGGTAATAAAAAAACACTTATAGAACATAATAAAATTAATAAAAATCGTTTCATTTAAAATCACCTAAAAAAGTATATGATTTTAAAATTAAGGAAATGTTACTTCTTTTAATTTATTAAGAAAGTAATTATTAAATAAATTGTTTACTACTAAATTTCCTTTATCGTGATATAATAAATCAAGATAGAAAGGGGTAGTTACTCAATGAAAGGATACTTGATAACCAATGATTTTTTAAATACAAAAAAATTTAGTGAAATTCATGAAATGCTTCTTTCTTCTTTTAAAGCAAAAAATGTAGAAATTATAATACAAACAAATGCCCAATTACTCGTTACAATTCAAAATAAAAAACCATTAGATGCTGATTTTGTTTTGTTTTGGGATAAAGATGTATTCTTAGCCAAGCATTTAGAAAATCAAGGTATTCGTGTTTTTAATAAAGCCAAAGTAATTGAGATTTGTGATGATAAAGGATTAACTGCTCTTTATTTAGAAAATCATTCCATTAAAATGCCAAAAACAATTCTTGCTCCTTTTACGTATCAAAATATTGGCTATACCAATTATGATTTCTTAGATAATGTTATAAAGCAACTTTCTTTTCCTTTTATTGTAAAAGAAAACAAAGGTTCTTTTGGACAACAAGTCTATCTAGTTTCTAACAAACAAGAATTACTTCATTTAATGCAAAAAATTGGCACTAAAAATATACTATTTCAAGAATTTATCCAATCTAGTTTTGGCCGAGATGTACGTTTATATGTCATCGGTAAGAAAGTTGTCTTAAGTGTAAAAAGAATCGCTCAAAATGGTGATTTTAAAGCAAATGTAAGCAACGGAGGAACCATGGTACCTTTTACTCCTTCGAAAGAATTTATAGAAATGGCACAAAAAGTTGCTCGTATCTTAGATGTAGATTTTGCTGGAATTGACTTATTATTTGATGAAAACGAAGAACCTATTTTTTGTGAAATCAATTCAAATGCACATTTTAAAAATGTTTATAAAGCTACAGGTGTTGATTTATCAATTTTATTAGTTGATTATATATTGGAGAATATATCATGAATGCATGGATTGTTTATGACTCTACGCGGTATCTAAAAAATAAAACTTTTGCATTTTATTTGAAAGAAGCTTTTAAAAAACACCATATTTCTGCTGAGATAAAAATCATTAACCATGTAAATGAAATTAAAAATGTTGTTTTACCACAAATTGTTGTTATGCGTTGTGTTAATCTTGAATTATCTGTTTTTTTTGAAGATCATCAAGTGAAATTATACAATTCTTCTTTTGTAAGTAGAATTGTCAATGATAAATTTCAAACTTATGCTTATTTATCTTCTTTAAACATTTTTATGGCTTATTCTGAATTAATTTATAAAGATAATTACAGACAAAATAAAATACCATTCCCAAAAATTATTAAAACCATTGATGGTCATGGTGGAAATGAAGTATTTCTGGCCCATTCTATCGAAGATATTGAATCTGTCTTTCAAAAGACTAAAAAAGAAAAACTTCTTTGTCAAGAAATTGTATCCTTAGAAGGTAAAGATGTTCGCGTTTATGTCTTAGGAAAACAAATTATTTGTGCCATGCAGCGTTTTTCTAATTCAAATGATTTTAGAAGTAATTTTTCCTTAGGAGGAACAGCAACAATTTATCATTTAACTGAAAAAGAAAGAAACCAAATAAAAGAAATTGTTCAATATTTTGATTTTGGATTAGTTGGAATTGATTTTATATTAAAAGATAATCAATTTGTTTTAAATGAAATTGAAGATGTAGTTGGATGCCGAATGTTGTATCAATATACAGATATCGATATTGCCAATCTTTATGTTGACTTTATAGTAAAAAAGAATAAATGAAATTAACAATCATTTATTCTTTTTAAAATGTTTTGCGTTAAAAATTCGACAAAATCATTATTTTTATAATCTTTTTTATAAATTAATTGCAAGGGTGCATTCATTGAATTGCTAACTTTCGTTAAACGGTTTTGAGCTTTTATATCTTTAAGATGCGCAATAATAGGAACATTTGGATAAATCACTTGTGAATAATCTTGGTTTTCTTTTAACACTACGGATAAAATCGGATAAAGAATGCGATAGGGAATTTCATTGAAGAAACAAAATTGAATTTTTTCTTGATAACATATCTGACAGACCTTATAAAAACGTTCTTCTTTGGTTTGCTCATTTAAAACAACTTTTTTTCCTTTTAATAGGAATTGATTCGATGTATGAGAATAAAATGCGACATTTTGAAACTGTATGTATTCTTTCAAGTTAAAAAATACGAAATCCTCCATTGAAGTATAAATGCACTTTAAAGCTAATTCAAAATGCTCTTCATCATTAAATTTATCGATTAAATCAATCATTTTATTTAACCTTTAATTGTTCGACAAAACGAAATAATTCCTCATTAGATGAAAATTTTATTTGAATTTGTTTGTCTTTTACATAAATCCGGGAATAATTTAATTTTTGATTTAATGTTTTTTCAATTTGAGAATAATCATTTTGAACTTGTTTTTTTATTGTCTTTTTAACAGGCTTTTCATTTAATAATAATTTTTCAACATCACGTACACTTAAATTATCCAAAATAATTTTATTTGCCACGCTCACCGCTTTTTTATCATCTAATCCGACCAATACTTTTGCATGACCCGTTGAAATTTTTCCTTCCAAAATATAATTTTGCACAACATTCGGTAAAGTTAACAAACGAAGTAAATTCGCAATGTGAGAACGATTTTTACCCACCTCTTTTGCAATTTGTGCTTGAGTATAGCCTAATTGTGTTTTCATTTCATAATAGGCTCTCGCTTCTTCAATGCCGGTCAAATCTTCTCTTTGAATATTTTCGATTAAAGATAATTCCATCATTTGTTTGTCATTAAAATCAACAATTATCGCTGGAATCGTTTCTTTTTGAGCTAAAATAGAAGCCCTTGTTCTTCTTTCACCTGCCACTATTTCATATTGATTCTCTCCCACTTCGCGCACAATAATAGGGGTAATTACTCCATGCTTTTTAATAGAATTAGCTAATTCATTTAATTTTTCATCATCAAATTTTAAGCGTGGCTGATAACGATTAGGAATTAACGTTTCTACTTTAATTTCAATAATACTATTTACTTCACTATTTTCAAGAACTTGCGCTAAAGTTTTAATATTAATCCCGTTTTTCTCGAAAATTTTTTCCAATCCTAAAATATCATTTTCTTTTTTTGGCATTTTCTAACAACTCCTTTGATAATTCCAAATAAGCTTTTGCACCACTCGAATTTTTATCAAAATAAATGACTGGTTTACCTCTTGATTGGGCTTCACAAATTTTAATATTTCGTGGAACACTTACGTTATAAACTCGTTCTTTAAAAAACTTACGAACTTCAATGGCTACTTCATTGGCTAATTTTGTTCTGGAATCATACATTGTAAGTAAAACCCCTTCAATATATAATTTCTTATTTAATGAACCTTGAATGCGACGAATGGTTGCTAATAATTGGACTAATCCTTCAAGTGCATAATATTCACATTGAACAGGAATTAAGACTCCATTTGAAGCAACAAGTGCATTCATGCTCAGTAATCCTAAAGAAGGTGGACAGTCAATCACAATATAATCATATTGATTTTTGATTTTATCAAGTTGATTTTTTAAACGAAATTGTTTATTATCTTTAGCTGTTGCTAATTCAAAATCAGCTCCCGCTAAATCAATATTTGCAGGAATTAAATCTAAATTATCGAATTGAGTGGAAGAAATGCATTCTGAAACATCTTTTTCATTCATTAATAAATGATAAATGCTTACACGTATCATATCATTATCAAAACCGACTCCTCGCGTTGAATTTCCTTGAGGATCAATATCTACTAACAAGACTTTTTGTTTTTGTTCTACTAATGCAGCAGATAAATTAATAGCCGTAGTTGTCTTTCCAACTCCACCTTTTTGATTCGCAATTGCAATAATTTTTGCCATCTTTATCCACTCCACTTCTTCTTTAACATTATAAACGATATCCTTTATTTTAACAATTCTTATTTTTTTAATAAAAAAATACAATTTATAGAAATAAACTGTATTTTTCGCTATGTTATCAATTAATGTTTGTCTGAAGCATATACTCTTTCTTTAACTTCTCTTGAATGGTCTAAATCGATAAAAAAGATTGCAATATTAATTAATGCTGCTAGTCCAATTAAAACATATAAAACTCGACTGAATACACTCATTTCACCAAATATTGCAGCAACTAAATCAAATTTAAAGATTCCTACTAAGCCCCAGTTAATGGCTCCAATCAGCGTCAAAGATAAAGCTGTTTTTTGAACAATATTCATATTTATCCTCCTTCATCTATGTTATTTTAAACATTTATTTCATTTTTATACTTTATTTGGTATAAGTTGGAACTTACTTTCATATTTTGTGTTGAAAGAAATAGTTAGAGGTGACATTATGAAAAAGAAATGGATTAAGAGAATTATTTTATTAGTATTAATTGCTTGTTTGGTTGGATTTGCCATTTTCAAACTCGTGTCAAAGAAAAGTAATGGTATTAAATCCCAATTAAATGAAGTAAACTCCAATTTAAATGCATATCATATGGAAGCGAATATGGAGTTCCATAATGGAGATGATATGCGTGATTATTTAGTGAAAGTATCTTACAAAAAAGATAAAAACACACCATTATTTAGAGTTTCCCTTTTTGATAAAGGAGTAAACCAAGAACAAATTATTATTCGTAATAAAGCAGGTGTATATGTTTTAACTCCGGCTTTAAATCAAGCGTATAAATTTAAAGGCGAATGGCCACTTAATGGTGCTAAACCTTATTTATACCAATCTATGTTAGATGTATTTAAAGGAAAATATGAGTTATCAAAATTAAAAGATGGTTATGTTATTACTTCAACACCAAATTATAAGAATTCTCCAAATTGGACACGTCAAGAAATGAAAATGACTAAAGAATTAAAACCAATTTGGGTACATATTTATGATAAAGACAATAATATTGCAGTTAAAGTAACTTTTGTAAAAGTTGAATTTGATCCTACTTTTGCTGATAATTACTTTGAAGTAAGTGATAATATGACGCAAGCGAGAAGTGAACTTACAACCACAACTACTTCAACAATTAATGATTTACCTTTATATCCAACAAATGCGATTATTTCAGCTACATTAAAAGAACAAAGCGTAATTAATGTAGGAGCAACAACGCAACATATTCTAACATATGAAGGGGAAGAAGCATTTACGGTTGGTCAACATATCTTAACGAGTCATGAAGAAATGGTCGTTTCTGAAGTCAGTGGTGAATTAGTAGAAATTGCTGGAAATGTTGGTATTTTAAGTAATCAACAATTAGTTTATGAATACAATGGTGTAAGTTATCACATTTATAGTGATAAACTCTCAGTGGCAAAATTAATAGAATTAGCTTTAGGAATGGAAGTTGTTGCTATTAAATAATTTAAAAGGGCTTAACTGCCCTTTTTATTTGGTTTTATTATGATATTATAGCATAATTCCATTTTTTAACAAATTATTAAAAAATAATATTTAATAAATTTATTTTATCGTATTTAAACATTGAATTTCACTGATTTTACCGAATAAATTAATTATTCCACAGTAAAAAATGACAAATAAATTCAAAAATAGAAGTAATTTTTTGGTAATTACGCCCCATTTTCTTGCAAAATTAGTAGAAAAATGGTATAGTTACTACGTAAAAAATTTAAAAAAGGAGAAATTAAACATGAAAAACAAGAAAAAATCTATTTTTTTAGCTAGTGCAATTCTTGGCAGTGTTGCCCTAGTGAGCGTTGGTTTTGCTTCATGGGTGATTACTTCCACCCCCGAACCACATGCTGAAACCGGAGAAATCGTTGTTGATACCGTAGAGGATAAAAGAATCTCTTTTGTTGCCGATAGTTTTGCATGGACTAACAATCAAAACAAAATTATCTATGGTGGAAAAACTCCAGCGGATACAGTTACTAATCCATGGTTAACAAATTCAACAGTTGATAAACAAGAAAACTTATCTGCCACTTTATCTTTCAAGGTTGAAAATTACACTGAAATCGAAAAAATCACAGTATCTTTACAAGTAGTAGAAAAAGCCAATACAGCCACTGATGCGACTGCAAAATGGACTCAAGCTGTTACTGATGGCTATGTAGCTGCATTACCAACTGTAGCTGATATTACTAGTTTTACTGCGGTGGATGGTTCTACAACTCAAGGTAGTGCATCTCTTACTCTTAATTTTAATTGGGGTACTGCTTTTGATAGTAAAAATCCAATTGATTATTACAATGCTCAAACCTACACAGATACATTAGCTACTGAAGCCAAAACAAAATTAGAAGGTTTAAAAACTGCTTTAGAAGGCTTATCATTCAAATTAACCTTAACTGTTGTCGCTGCTGCTAACTAAGGAGCTATTTAATGTATAAAAAAATAACTGCTATTTTAGCAGTCATTTCAGCATTGTCAATTTTTTGTTTTGGGTTTGCTTCTTGGAATATTAATTATTCCACTTCACATGAAGTCAATTTAACAGGAATGAATTTTATTGTCGATGAAGCAACGATTATACAAGATAAAGGTATTTCTTATGATTTAACAAAATATCCGCCAACTGGATTCACGTACATCAAAGAAGGAAATAACAATTATTCATTTTCTGCAACCAATCTTACATTGACAATTACAATTGATAAGTCTATCTTAACAAATCAACCTTTTGATGATTTAAATTATTATTTACATTATCAATTTTATTATTTTCAAAATAAAAATAGCACAAAAGTTTTAAATTTTGTTACTTCTAATGAATATGTAACCCCTCCTACAAAATTAATTTGTATGAGTAAAAATCTTGAAAATGTTCGTTTAGAAGTAAATAATTTAGAATATCTTGAAAAAGGATATGATTCCACAAAAAATATGTACATGATAACGGCAAATATTCCAATTAAATCATCTACAGAAAAAAGTTTATATAATATTGTAAGTATGGATAATAAAGACAATATCGTACCTATCAATATTATTTTACCTTTTAGTAATCCTACTGCTTTATTAGAAAGTTCTATTACTGTATTAGGATTAACTAACTTTTATTATTCATTAAGTATCCAAGATAAAAATTAACCATTATAAGGAGGGATTATATGAAAAGACATTTTCGATATTTTTGTATCGTTCTTTTCACAATTCTCTCTATTTGTTTAATCAGTAATGTTTCCGCAACTTGGAACATTCACCGACAAATTGATAATGGTTATAAATTTGTAGATAGTTCTACGCAAAATTATTACACAATTTCACTTAAGTACATTACTACCGAACCAAATTTAGAAACCACTGAATCTAATAACTCAACTATTCATGTAGACGAAACAACCAACTTATTAAAAGGCGATAATGCTATCTGGAAAGAATGGGATAGTCGTGGTGGTGTAGGTAAATATGTAGATGAAATTGAACCAAAAACCACTATAACTGGTGAAAATGGTGAAACTATTACAACTTGGAAAGAACATATTACTATTATTACACAATGTTCTAAAACCTCAACATGGAAAGACAAAACCTTCAAAGTTGATGGCACAGCAAAGGATGTTTCTTACAAATTAAGCACAAAAAGAAATATTGGAGCAACAGTTATTTCTAATTATTTAATAAAAAAAGATTCTCTTTTTACCAAACCAAAACTTACACGAAATGGATATACACTTGCAGGTTTTTTTAATGCCACAACAGATGGGCTTAATACCGACAATACATTATTTGACTTTTCAAAGCCAATTACTAAAAACTTAACAATTTTTGCTGAATGGTTAGCTATATCATCAGATAAAAATCTAGAATTAACTAAATTTGTTAATGCTTGTAACAATGGTTCCTTCCATATTTTTAATGCAAACAATGCTAGTTTCAATATTTCTAATGATGATTCTTTTAATAGCTATACTACTTCTGTTAATTTAGGGTCTAGTTCTTTAAATACAACTATTCAATCTGGAGCTATAGTTAATTTTTGTATGAATAATGGGGAAACAGATATTCAAGCTAGACTTGAAGAATCCATTACGGACCCTTTACTTCATACTGTTGGTCCAGCAACTTCTGGATATGCAAGTAACGATCAATATATATCATTAGATTTTTACGAAGGATCAAATCAAAAAAATCCAAAAGATTATACAATAGTTTTACAAAATGATTTAATCGTCAACGGTCAAATGTATATTGGTGGTTACACTGGATCTAGTTATCAATTTGCAGGTTATATTATCAAAAATTATGTTTCTTTAGATTTAAATGGCCATTCATTAATTATTAATGATGGTGGGATGGTTCATTCATTTGGTCTTATTACTGATTCAATTGGAACAGGTAGTATTGAAGTCATGCCTGGCGGTAATTTAAAAACACCTTTTGTTCTTGATGACATGAAAGGTGGTAATACCACTTTATGGGGATATTCAAAAGGGATATGTCCTTTTGAAAACTATCGTTTTCCTTATTTAGAATGTAAAGTTAAATTCCATGTCAATAATACTAAAGCTGGTTCTTTAGATATTTTCACGAAATTAAACTTGGGTAGTTTAGGAGTAACTAATATTTATATTCCTTTTATTGGTTATGGTTCTTCTTATTTAGTGTCTTGTCAAAGTTCATTGGCAAATGCTAATTTTATGTTTGAACCTTATGATTTATCTGTTTTAAACACAAAAAACGATAGTCTTCGTTACAATATGACTTATCGTAAATATAGTTTCACGTTTGAAAATTTAATTGCAACAGTTAATGCAATTTCTATTAAAGCATCTGTGTATATTGAAAAAACTGTAGTTATAACAATTAAAATTTCAAAAACTTTTGATCTTAATTTGGATAGAGTTATTTTTCCAATCAGTTCAGCTATGGACTTAGATTTTAAAAATTCAACTTTTTCAGTTTCACAACAAATTAAGTTAATGCCTGGTTCTACACTTACAATGGATAAAAATAGTATCTTGGATTTAAATTATTATAAGGATTCTTCTGGAAATACGAAAAAAAGTTTTTCCGATATCGTCGTTCAAGAATCGGTTGTCAAAAAGACACTTCCTGGAGAAACCAAAGCTTTGTCTGGAAGTATAACTGCTTTAAATAGACCTTTATCTTCTAAAACGGGTACCAATTATCAAAATGTTCCTTATAGTTTCTATGGGATTTTTGGAGGCGGTTATTCACTCTATTGGCAATACTTCCAAGAAGCAATAGTAAATATTTATGGAACGGTTAATTTCAATTCAGGAAACGATGCTCCATATGAATTATCTGGATTTATGAACATTAATCAATTCACAATTAATGGTAATAATCCACAAAAATTTAATGCTCATAACATCTCATCTTTAAATTCAAGTGTTAAATTGCAAACTTATAGTTTTGATTTAGAAATTGCTTCTTGTATTTGGTTTGAAGGAAATGATATTTTAAATAGAGATAACAATTCTTCTATTTCTTCTGCAAATCATTTCTATATTCAACCTTTAGTATCAAAAGATGTTGCATATTATAAAGAGGCAACAAGTTCAAATGTCATTACAGGAAAATTTGATCAATATAGTGGTATCTTTACAAAAGATAGTGGCACACAAGCTTTCTTTTATACAGATAACAATCTACTAGCAGGAAGTAGTACAGAAAGTGCTTTTAATCAAACTGCAAGTTTGAAAGATTGTACTTATGATGAAAGTTTTCATGGCATTACAAGTGAAGGAATAAGATATATTTATTATGCAGGAATTTGGTGCCCAATTGTTGAAGATGCAACAATACCAGCCAAAGCAGAAATTGTGGTCAACACATCTAAATTAGTTCATAACAAAGAAAAATATACAGATACTTCTTATAGTTATGCAACGACTCCATTTGCTTATAACACTACATATAAAGCATGGCGAGTAACTTACTAGTTTAAATAATCCTTATCCAATTTGATAAGGTTATTTATATAAAAAGAATTAAAGTCATTATATATTTGAAAGGGGAAATTAAAATGACAAAAAGACAAACAAGAAAATCTTACAAAAGAAAGAAAATTATTTTAGGAGCATGTTTATTTGCTTCCGTAGCACTTGTATCTACAGGTTTTGCGGCATGGGTTATCGCTACTCAAGCAGAAACAACTCAAGATGGTAACATTAGTGTTGGTACTGTAAACGATAGTTCAATCGAAATTAAAAACGTTCAATTAAGCAAAAATTCTTTTGTTTTTGAACCAAAAGAAACTGATACAACTGGTCGTGTTCGTAACGATGGAACTAATTTTGAAAATTTATCTGTAACTGTAACAGGCGAAATTTCACCAGCACAATACGTTACAGGCGCTACAATTGAAATGACAGTACCTGATAGCGTTAAAGCAGCTGCAGCTAGTGAGTTAAATTACATCGTTTTACCTGAATGTGTTACAACAGCTCAAGCATTAACTTTAAGCGATAAAGAAGGAGACGCAAACGTTAAAACTTTCTCTTATGAAATTGCTTTTACTTGGGGAACTGCTTTTAATGGTAAAAATCCTGGCGAATACTTTGATACAGATGATACTGGTAAAAATGTTAGTGATGCAGATATGAAAGCAACATTAACTTCTTTACATAACACAATTCAAGGTGACTCTGAAGATTTAAAATTCACAATTACTATTAAAGCTCAAAACTAAATAAAGGAGTGTCAAATCTATGACCACTGTTGAAATCATTGCTTTAGTCGTAACATTCATTGGTGTTGTTAGTTTTGCAGCCGTTTTTACGATTCTATATAGTTCTTATGCACATTCATACATTCAAGAAATTCAAACAGGGAAAAAAGATCTCGATTTAATCGAAGATTATTTCTATGAAAAACAAGAAAAAGTAAAAAGAAAAAAGAAAATAGTTCATATTGTAAAATCTACTTTCTTTTATTTAGCTTTAATTATTATTATTCCTGTATTTGTATTTTCTATTTTTAATCGTATCAATCATAGTGCAACCATGATTAACAATAAAGCCATTATGGTAGTTACTTCTGGCTCCATGAGTCAAAAAAATAAAGCAAATGAATATTTAACAGTGAATCACTTAGACAATCAATTTAATACATATGATATTGTTGTTTTAGATAAGGTGACATCACCTACTCAATTAAAACAATATGATATTATCGCCTTTGTAAATGATCAAGGCATCAATGTAATCCATCGCATTGTTTCGATTGAAAATGTGAATGGAGAAACACGCTATATTACGAGAGGCGATTCCAATAATGCAACCGATCGTTATCAACCAAAATTCCAAGATATTATTGGGAAATATTCAAATAAACGAGTTAGAACACTAGGAATATTTGTTATGTTCTTCCAATCTTATCCTGGAATGATTACGGTTGTTGCAGTCATCTATTGTATAATTATGTTTGATAAACAATCTTCTAAAATCAATGCTGCTCATCAACAAAGAATTGAGTTACTTGAAAAAGTCATTGATTATAATGATACAATTGATGTTCAATCGATTAATTTAGAATTTCAAGAAACACTTTATTATCAAGGACAGGCTTATTCATTTAATGAAGAAGGCTTTGTAGGCAAAAAAGAAGTTGAATCAAGTGAGGAAACTTCAAATCAAACTCAAGAAGATATTCACAATTCGGAGGGAGAGGAAAATCATGAATAAACCCTACTTTACAAGAAAGAATTTGATGGCTTGGTCATTATCTTTCTTTTATGCATTTTTATTAGTATTTGTAGGCCTTTGTTTAGAAGGATCTTACAAATTTATGAATCCAGAAAATCCTTTTGCTGCTTTAGCTAGAGGATTACACTTTAAAGAAATTGTTTGTGGCGTTTCTGGTTTTATGTGTTTAATTTTATTAGCAATTTATATTATTGCCTGCACAGGATTTATTATTTATGAACGTCGTTATGCAGTCATTAACAATAAAAATCCACATAGTTTCAAAATGATTGCAATATACTTTGGAACTTTTTTAGCATCAACGATTTTATCATTAGGTGTTGGTCTTGTTATTCAATCTCCTATTAGTAAAGAAAACCTCGGTAATGTCTTTACTTTTTTAGGACAAACCTTAGTGATTACTACTTTAGCTTATATCGTACTCGTTTTATTTATTGGTGCTATTTTAATGTTAGTTGTTAACTTTATTTTTGTAGATAAACCTTATCGTTTCTTCAATCCTAAAAATGTTGTTGAATTTGAAGATGATGATATTGAAGTGCAAAACATTTCAAGTAGCTTTGATGTTAACCCCATCATTACAACGAATAGCGAAATGAGTACAGTTGCTGCTCCTAGTAGCGTAGCAACAGAAACAATTTCTACATCGAAAGTAGAAAAACTAGATGATCGTGAAAAAGTATTCCCTTCATTATCTACCATCGACAATAAATACAATGGTTTTGAAAACGAAGGAATGGTAAGCGATGAAATCACACTTGAACAATTATGTCATCGTTTCAGAAATTATTTAGCAAAAGAAGAAAAACTTTATTTTGATATCGATACGATTCGAATCTTTATTAGTGGATTTGCTGCTTCTCACTTTATGATCTTAGAAGGTTTAAGTGGTACAGGTAAATCTTCGTTACCACGTTATTTTGCAAAATTTGTAAATGGAAATTCTTTGTTTATTCCTGTTCAAGCAACTTGGCGTGATAAAACAAGCATTTTAGGTTATTTTAACGATTTCTCTAAAACCTATAGTGAAACGGATTTTCTAATTCAACTTTATGAAGCCAATTATAATCCTGATCAAATTAATTTATTTGTTTTAGATGAAATGAATATTTCTCGTGTTGAATACTATTTTGCAGATTTCTTATCTATTTTAGAGTATCCAACTCCATCATGGAAATTAAGAATTATGCAATTACCATATCAATTTATTCCACCTGTTAAATTACAAGATGGATATATTCAAATTCCAACCAATTCTTATTTTATCGGTACTGCAAACAAAGACGATTCCACGTTCTCTATTACCGATAAAGTATATGATAGAGCGATTACGATTGATTTTGATAATCGTAATATTCCTTTTGAAGTAAATGAAGATGCTTCGCCAATTCAACTTAGTCATTCTAAATTCAATCAATTATTAGAAGAAGCCTCAACTCACAAAGAATATCAATTAACTGAAAAAGATTATGAAAATTTCCAAAAAGTGTGTGACTTCATTTATGAAGAATTTGATATTACTTTTGGTAACCGTGTAATGAATCAAATTTCTCTTTTAGTTCCAACTTTTATGGCTTGTGGCGGTAAAAAAGAAGATGCTTTAGATTTCTTATTATCTCGCAAGATTATCGTAAAATTAGAAGGTCGTTTTGAAGAATATATCAAAGGTGGATTGAAACAATTGCTTCAATTACTCGAAAAAACTTATGGATCCCATACATTTGAAAAAAGTGAAAAGGCAATTCACAATTTAATGAGAAAGTTGTAATTTTATGAAAATCAGTGAAGAAAAATATCTTAAAGCTGCGATAAAAGAAATTAAGCGTTACACGAAAACGCATCCAACTGCAGCCACTTTTTATAATGATATTGAAACACTAAATTGCAAATCCTTACAAGATTTGTCTTTTCATAATGATTTAGCATTTTTTGCTGATTGCCAATTTATTTTAAATGTGATTATTTCCATCATCGCTCATCCTCATTTATCAAATAAAGGAGAAGATGTCGTTTTAAGAGCAGAACAGGTCCATTCCTTAACTTCAGAAATGTTTCAAAAAACCATTCAAGATCCTCAACTTTGGAGAAATCAAAATCATGAGATGGTTCCTGCTTATGTTCACTATTATCAAAATGTGGATGAATTAAAAATTTATGAAAATATCTTTTTAATTCATTTACTTTCTTTAATTCAAGAAGAAATTTCAAAATATCGTGATTTTTATGCTTCAATGATTAAGACTGTTTTTGACGATACAGCTTTATCTTCTCAAACAGATTCAGTTCAAATTGCTTTTGAGCAATTGGATCTATTATCTAAGAAAATTAATAAAATAAAAAGAACTTATTTTTATAAAGAAGTAAGCAAGGCTTCTTTAACGCTTAAAAGTGTCCATCCGACCAATATTTTATTAAAAGATCGCCTTTACCATCATTGTTATAAATTTTATAAAAAATTAATTGCTTATCAAGATAAAAATAGTTTAAATGAAGATTTTTCTGCCTATTATTATTGTTTACTCTTTAAAACATTAAAGAAAAACCAATTTCGCTTATCTATTAAAAATAAAGGTAAAGATATGCTCACAAATAAATTGGGCGATGTTTGGATGAATCAAGTTTTAACTTTTTATTCAAAAGATTTTAAAATTGTTATGTCTCGCAATCATACATACGATGGCATACATATGCAAATTCAAAATCGACACATTGAAAATTCGAATTGCAATACATCTACCCATCTATTATTTTTTGATGTTTATGGTTTTACTCATTATAATATTGCAGCAGTGGATAAAGCAACTTATACAACGATTGAATCCATTTCGTTATGGAATCATATTTTAGTGGATCAAGACTACAAAAATGTTCACACCAAAGTAATGAATGAAGATGAATTAATGGATTACTATTTTGATTCAAAATTACATCAAAGTAAAGGAAGTTATCGAATTTATTCAACATATTGTCCTGTTTGTAAGGAAAAACAAATCAGTAATACTATGGAATTATTTCAATGTTCACATTGTCATTCTACCTATACATTCTTTAATGAAGATAAATCTATTTGGTATTTAAAACTAAGGAGGTGCTAGCAGCGTATGGAACAACAAGAAAATGAAAAAAAAGTAATGATTTCAATTCAAGATTTGCATAAATCTTATGGTCAAAAAGATGTATTGCTTGGCATCAACTTAGAAGTTTATGAAGGCGAACTTTTTGGTTTTATTGGAAAAAATGGAATTGGGAAATCAACTACCATTGACTGTATGATTGGTTCCAAACCTTTTTCACAAGGAAAAATTTTATTAGATGGCTTTGACATGGAAAAAGAACCGATTGAAGCGAAAAAAACTTTTGGTTATGTAGCCAGCGAACCGACTTGTTATGAAGTCATGACGGGTTATGATTTTTTAGAATTTATCGCGAGTATTTATCAAATGAGTGAAGGCTCATTTGTAAAAAATTATCGTTTTTTAATGCAACGTTTAGATTTAAAAGAAAGCGACTTAGCTTTACCGATTTCCAATTATTCTCACGGGATGAAACAAAAACTTTGCTTAATTGCGAGTTTATTACATAATCCTAAAATTTGGATTTTAGATGAGCCAACTGTTGGACTTGATATTATGGCAGTTGAAGCTTTAAAGAAAATGATGCGTGAATATGCAAATCATGGTAAAACCGTATTTGTTACTTCTCATAATATTGAACTTGTATCGAAATTATGCGATCGTGTAGCCATTATTAATGATGGTGTAGTAACTGCACTATACGATTTAAATAAAGATCCAAACAAACGCCTACAACTATCAAAAATCTTTTTAGAAACATATGGGGGATAAGTATGATTAATCTTTTAATGAAAGATCTCAAATTATTATTTGCATCAGAAACCAATACGAAGAAAAGAATCATTTCTTCTATTTTCAACGTGCTTATTTTCATTTGCTTTGTTTCATTAGAAACCTTTTTATTCACTAAAATCTTACAAAAAATAAAAATTTATAAAAATGCACCGATTGCGTTTTTTACTTTATTTTTATTTATTATCTCGATTTTGATGATCTTTTTAGGATTAATTCAAGCAAAGAAATTATTATTCAATAAAAAAGATATTGAACAATTAACTTATCATCCAATTAAAAATAGTCAAATTATTTTATCTAAGCTTATTTTTCTTTTCTTAATTCATTATGCAACGGGTCTTTTATTTACGTATCCTTTATTTTTGTCATATGGAATTATTTTTAAGAAAATGACTATTTTTTATTATCTTGCTTTATTTTATCCTTTATTAACTTTCTTTTTTGAAATTGGAATTGCCTTAATTTTTGTATTTCCTTATAAATTATTGACGGATTATTTAAAACAACATTTAATTTTACAATTCATTGTAGCCATTGTTTTATTATTTGCTTTTTGTTATGCATATAGTAAGGTTTTAACCGTCTTTATCACTTTAGTTGCCAATAATAATTTGGATGCTTTATTTAATGTAACTTCCATCAATCAAATAATTAAAATGAGAAAGTTTTTTATACCAGTTAACTTTTTAGTAGATATGTTTCTTTTATCTTCAAGTTCTAGCGTTTTACCTTTTGTTTGCATCGCTTTTGGCATCTTTTTAATGGGTGTATGTATTAGTATTGCAGCTTTTAATTACTTTAGAAAACTACAAATTCAAAAATCAAAAGTGAATATGAATGCAGAACATACTTTAAAGCAAACATCAATTACAAAAGCTTTAATCAAAAAAGAATTGATTTTAATTACCAAAAACTCAAGTTATATTTTTTCTTTTACCGGTTTATTAATTATTCAACCTTTCTTAGTATTTTTAGTGATTAGCGCCTTAAACACGATATTCCGCTCAGGACTATTCTTATATTACACTGCAATTTTACCAAATTTTGTACCTTTACTTGATATTTTATTAATAATGATGTTTACTTTAATTATCAATCAGGGGGCGAATAACTATATCTCAATGGAAGAAAAAAACATTCGTTTGATGAAAATGATACCTGTAAATCCAAAAAAACAATTATTAATTAAAGTAATGATTCCTTTTGTTTGTTCTACTGTTTCATTACTTCTTTCTTTAATTTTATTTTTAAGCACACAAATCATTTCTTTAAAAACATTTTTCTTTGGCTTTATTTTAACCATGATGGTTTTAACTATCTTTAATATTGTTTCTTTATTAGAAGAATTAAAGATTAAAAGAAATAAGCCAAAAAATATCTTTTGGTCGACATTTTATTCTTATTTATTACCTTTTATTTTCTTCTTTGTTTCTTTGTTATTATCTTTCTTTAAAGTAAATATTTATGTTGTTTTTGTAATTAGCATGGTGATTATTGCTTTAATTGGGTTACCTTTTATAATTGCCTTGCCAAAAAAAGTAAATCGTTTATTTTTAGAATTGGAAGTGGTGAATTAATATGAAAAAGAAAAATTTAATCATTCTCTTAATCATTCCTTTCATCATTTCTTTATTAGGTATTGTCACAATGAATTTGACATTCCAATATATTGATGCTGACATACTTTTTATCGAATGGGATTACAACGATACCGAAGCCTTTAAAGTGAATCAACGTCATAAGTTAGAGGCTCGGGGTGTAAACCAACGCAATAGTGTGGTAGGAAAAGGAAATGAATTGATGTGGACAATTAAGAATAAAGACCTGAATGATGATGTAGAACATGCAAAAATTATTGTTGATAAAGACAATACTTATTTAGAAACTTTAGTCAGTGGAGAAATTTTATTAACTTGTTCCAACTTAAAAGGAAATATTTTTAAAACGATGAATGCCATCATTTACGAAAATGGTGTTATTATCGCTAATCCAAAAATTCGTTCTTCTCAAAATAATATCGATTCTACAATTTATTATGGCGAATACGATTTATTCAATCAAACAAAGCAAAAAGCCAAAATTGAATATGAAATCACAACAATTCCAACTTATTTAAAAAATGCTTTGCAAATTAAAAATAGTACAGAAAATGTCTCTCTTTCTTTAACAAATGATACGATAAATATCTTAAAAGATGGAGATGCTTCTATTACTTTAGGATTTGATGACAATTCAATCGCTAACGATTTTACAATTCAGTTTAAAGTAGTCAAAGATGGTATTAATGTTTATCGTTATGACGAATTATTATATTGCACGAATCAGTCAAAAGATGGAGAAATTGCTGTATTGAGAAAATCATTCGAGTCTTTAGAAAATGCTTACAATGATAACTTTTCTTTAAAAAGCAATAACATTGAATCTTTTGGAAACTTCAACAAAAACAATCAAAAATTTAGTTTTGATAAAGAGATTTATCGCTTTACCACTCTATATAATCATGAATATACAGTTCAATGGAATAAATTTGCTAAAAACAAAAAAGAATATAAAGAAATTTCTGACCAAGTTTTAGCTGGGCTTCGAATTCAAAAAGATTTCTATGGAAATGGTTATACTATCAATTTCCACAATCTAGCTTATCCTTATAATGAACAGGATATCGAAGGAACAATTGTTGCCGCTTTAACAAATGATAATCTTTTCCGTGGTCCTTTACCATTTTATACTTTAGGAGATCCAAATAACCTTCCTTTAATTACTGCTTTTGGTCAAGATAACATAGGAATGTATGTAGATGGAGACAATATTTTAATTAATGATGTAAATGTTAAAAATTGTGACTTTGGTAATAATTTAAGCAACTTGGATTATGTTGGTACAGTCATTGACATTTATGGAAATAATAACATTATTCGCAACTCGCGTTTTTCAAATGGTAAGAACGTAATGCGTAGTTTCTCTTCTATGAATTTATTAATTGATAATTGTATGCTTAGCAACTCTAGAAACTTCTTACTTGAAACTGGAAGTAATGAATATGAAAAAATTGCTTCCAACGATGTAAAACGATTTGCTTTAGAAGATGGATCGGCAATTGATGCAATTGTACACGATTTCTTAAGAAAAGATAATGAAGATAGTAATAGTGGAAACTCAATTGTCAATAACTTCGTTAAAGGGGAATTTAGTAACAAGACTTTAATGAAAAATGCATTAATTTCGATTCAAGATGCTTTAAATGATATCACAAAGATACAAGACCAATACAAAGGCTCCATGGAAATAAAAGATACGTATTTTTATCAAAGTGGAATTGCAAGTATAGCTTTAGAATCTTTATTTAATGGCGTTTATTTATATTCTAATTCTCCATCCATTATTGGAGAAATATTTTCCGGATTTAGTATTGAAGATCGTCCAATTGTTCCATTAGAACCTACTAATGTTTCTGGTATTTCTTATCCAGTAAAAGTTAAAATTAGTGGAAATACTACTTTCTATGATTATAAAAATATGAATCATTACCAACTAGACGGTTTAATTTCAGAAAACATTTCTAAAATTGCCGATTTACTTGGACAAAATGTACGAAAAATTACGATAGATGACATCTTCCCTTTAAAAGTCAAATTAAATGCTACTGCTTCTTCAAAAGGATATGTTTATACCAATGAAGAAAATCAAAAGTTTATTAATATTCCAGTTGCTTTTTATGGCGGAGGAGCCAATTTATCCATTGTTGATATGGATGATTTAAATCAAAAAGAACATTTAGGTAATTTATTTGATATCGATTTATTAGATAATTATTTAGATTTACCAAATAGTTCTGAAACGATGCAAATGTTAAAAAATTTAATTTTAAAAGTCGTGGTTACTACGATTGGTTCACAGCCATTCCAATTTATTTGCTTAAATGGGCAAGATGGCTATTTATATGGCGAAACACCAAAAGTTTCCGATTTAATCGAAAATGCGAAAGGGGTACAATAATATGAAAAAATTATTCAAAGCTTTTTTGTTATGTTTCACGCTTCTGTTTATCTCTTGTAATCTTAGTGGATGTTCTAGTTCCTTTTTTGGAAAACCACAAGAAGAAAGTCTTCAAATTAAAGAAATTACCACTTTAGAACAAGAAGATGGTTCCATTCAAATCACAATCACTTATACTGATGAAGAAAAAGAACCAACTATTTTTTCAATACCGAAAGCAGAAAATGGAGATCCAGGAAAAGATGGTGTGGGTATTAAAGATATTTCTTATTCTTTATCTGAAGATGGCAAATCGACAATTGTAACCATTACTTATACAGACTCCAATCTAGCACCAACAACCATTTCTATCCCAAATGGTGTTTCTATTACAGGAACGAATTATCGTATAGATGAAGAAACTGGAAATACCATTATCACATTTATCTATTCTGATGGTACAACTTCGAATGAAATTTATATTCCTGAAGGAGAAAAAGGCGAAAAAGGAGAAGATGGAAATAGTATTATTGGCTATGATCAAATTGTCAATGATGATGGTAGTGTGACATTGATATTTTATTTCTCACAATCAGAAGATGTAGTCGTTCAAATTCCTGCACCTCAAAAAGGTGAAAATGGAAAAGGAATTGCTTCTATTGTATCTGGTGAAATAAATAATGAATATACCATGACTATTACTTATACTGATGGTAGTGTCGATACTTTAAAATGGGCCAAACCAGAACAACCAAATCGTTGGTACACAGGCAGTGAACCCGCAAACTCTTTAGGAGTAGATGGTGATTTCTATTTTGACGTTTATCATCATAATATTTATGTGAAACAAAATGGACGTTGGGTATTGGTAGTAAGTTTGGATACAGAAGAAGAAACTCATATTGTTCGTTTTAATTTAAACGATTCTTCAAGCGAACCGGCTAATATGCCACAAGGCTCTTTAATTGAATATCAAATCCCACGTGGGGCTTATTTTGCTGCAGCTGGATATAATATTCCAATTCCTACTCGAAATGGCTATACATTTAAAGGTTGGTATACACAAAAAGTAATTACTCCTACAACAGGCTGTTTTACGGATTTAACTCCTGTGTTTGCTGATTTAGTTTTATATGCTCAATGGGAAAAAATGTAAATAATATAAAAGGGGATTGTATTCCCTTTTTATTTTAAAAAATTATGTTATACTTTAAATGCATATAAAGGAGGAGATTTCGTGAACAAAAAGAATTTACAACAACTATCTGAAGTTCTTACGGACAAGCAAGTGATTGAACAACTCATGCTCACGAAAGAATTAATGTCTTATTATAAATGTGCTATTTATGAAGTAGAAACAAAATTTCGCGTTCTCAATGAAAATTTTTCTGTACAAAACGAAAATAATCCAATAGAAAGTATTAAAACACGATTAAAATCACCCGATAGCATCGCTAAAAAACTACAAAAATTGGGTCTAAAAATGACTTTAGAAAACGTTGAAAAAGAACTTCATGATGTCGCTGGTGTTCGTGTTATTTGTTCTTTTTTAGATGATATTTATATGCTAGCAGATTGTATTATCAACCAAGACGATGTAAAATTACTCGAAAAAAAAGACTATATTCAAAATCCAAAAGAGAATGGATATCGCAGCTTACACTTAATTATTGAAATTCCTATTTTTTTACATAACCAAACGCGGAATATGAAAGTTGAAGTCCAACTTCGAACGATTACCATGGAGTCATGGGCAGACTTAGAACATAAATTACGTTATAAAAAAGATTTAAGTGAAGATATTCAATCAAAAATTGCGAAAGAACTCGCCGACTGTGCCTCTTTATGTCATACTTTAGATCAAAAAATGTTAACTGTCAAAAATATTATTCATTCCAATAAGGTGACTACTCAATAAATAAAAAATAACCCTCTAAATAATTAGAAGGTTATTTTTATTAAGCCATTTGTAATTTAACGTAATGTTCAACATTTCCAGCGGTATTAGCAGGAAGAACAAATTGAACTGTAATTTCTTTTTTTGTATGTGGAGGAATGATCATTTCAAATACTTCTTGACCTTTACTACAAAGATCAACTGTTGCTCCCGATTTAATAATATTGTTGTCTTTATCTTTAATCATATAAAAAATTGAACTTCCATTACGTAAATAATAACGTATTCTTTTATTTTCATTTCCATGATTTACAAATAAGCAATTTTCTTGGTATTCAATCATCCAGTTTCCAAAATCCCATATTTGTCCTGTTGGATTTGCAATATAATTAGATAAAGTAACCGGTTGATCACCTAAAAAAGTATGCATATCAACCATATCTGTTCCACAATGTTTATGATTTAATTGAGCCGATAAATGGGTGTACCAACGTGTTCCTTCAATTGTATGATACGTACATCCTGTCACTTGTTCAAATGGTTCATAACTATCTTTTAATTTATCTGCATAATAGTTTTGATACGTAACTGGCAATTCTCCTACATAAGATTCATCGTTAAATTCCCAAACTACATTATTGTCGATTACTCCATGAATTGGGCTAGAGCCACAACGTCCTCCAAAATCATCGTTGTCGTACTTTCTTAAATTTTGAACTCGCACTTGGCTATTGTTAATTAACCCTAAGTCTTTATAAACACATAAATCGCCAACTGCTTTTCCATTCGTAATATTAAAGCGTACATTTCCATTTACACAATGTCCTAGATTAATTCCAATATTAGCTGTATTGTTTACATTAATTTGGTTGTAAGCATCTTTTGTTGTGCCACCAATTACATACATATGTTTTCCTGCTGGCAATTTATAAGTAATCGGTTCAATTGGATTTGGCACATAATCATAATCAAAATTTAAATAAGCCTTTTGCCATTCTTGAGCCGTATATTCTTTATTATCATACATAAAAGTATCCGTTCTAAATTTTGATTCATCCACATCAAAACGAACACCATAATAATCTTTCCATGAACGATCTCCAAGCCATGAATCCGTTGTTTGATAGCCTACATTCATAACAGTGACATAAATATCATGATCTTCCACGTTTTTAATTCGATATCCCATATAAATGCCTTCTACACCTGTTTGATTTTGATGTTCAAAAGTCATAAAGCATTCGCCAGTTAAATTTGGATTGCGCATAATGACTGTATTTAACACTTCTTTAGGCATTCTTTCTGGAATATTGGAATACAAATAAGTTCCACCTTTTCTTTGAACCATATTTACTTTTGCTGCTTGAAGTGGATCTTCCTTTAATGACTTAGTTGAATATTTACTTGCATTAATAGAAGAATTAATTTCATATGGTGTCACAACTTTATTGTGAATTGGATTAAATGTAATATCAATTGATTCGTAAGGATTTTTAGTCTTTACTTCAATAAAATATGTTTTATTTTTTTCAATATCAATTTCTTGCCCATATCCATTTTCTTTTAATAACTTTCCTTTTGCATCATAAATATTAAATGCCTCATTTGCGGATGAATCCATATAATATTTATCTTTTACAAATGTTTTTACTTTGTACACTTTATGTGCATTTTCTCCAGAGTCATCTTGAATATGTCCTCCATATAAAGAAACTTCATTCACTTGATTTTTCATTGTGATATTTTCCTCCTCTTTGCTTGTTTTACAGCCTTGTAGGACTACAAATGCGGATAACAAAACGCAAAATAATTTATTTTTTTTCATTTTAGTATCACCCTATCTTATATTATATATAAAAAACCAAAATATAAAAAGAAAAAACTATTAAATTAATTAATAGTTTTTAAACTTAGATTTCTATTTTGCTATTTTCATATTTTTCATCTATTTCTAAAGTAGAAATATTGGTATAAATTTTTAAATTTTCATCTAAAACATCATTGAATAAACCATTATCTGTGATATAAATAATTGAATAATGATGAAGATTTTTAGCAAGTTCTTCGGATTCATTAAAAGGCATACACATCATTTGTAAATTGTTCATTCCTAAGTCGACTAAAGAAGTATTATCTTGATTACTATACATTCGACTATAACGAATAAAAGTAAGTGGATATCCACTAGAAGCATCATAAAGAGGATAACGACGAATATTTGCTTCTTCAATTTGATAACGATAAACATCTTTTTCTCTTAAATAATAATTTGTAAAAGTTGTACCTTTAACACTTCCATCTAAATAAAAACTGCCTATTTTTTGTGTTTGATATGACTTATCTTTACTTTCTTTTGCAAAAAGTTGAAGAGCTATTTGCACTTTTTTGTCTTGTGTCCAATAATCTTTTAAATGATAATAATAACCACTTTGGGAAACGAAAAATCCTTTTGTTAAATTAAGATTAATGAAATAAGACCCCATTATTTCCATTACATATGCCTCATATAAATGATTTAAATCTAATTTCAAATAACATTTTTTATGACCATTTTCTTCAAAAAATAATTTTTCATTTTCCATATTTAATAAATAAGTAATGGTTGATTTTTCTTCATTAAAAACCAATTGATAATCTTGTTTTTCCTTTAAAGCTAAAGTAATGTTTTCTAAATGTTTTTTATTGGTTTCATTAAAATAGGGATCTGCTTTCTTTGTTGAACTATAAAACATTGAGTTCCAAAAATCTTTTATTTTTCCGGAGAAAACGCTATAGTGGCTATTTTCTAAACATGTTTTCTCATAAGCATCTTTTAAAGTATCAAATAAATATTTAGATACGACTATTTCTTGATTTGGATGATTATTAATATAAGCTATACTTTTATTTTCACTAAATTCGTACTCACAATGAAGTGTTTGAAAAGTGGTATAAGCAATTTGAGAGTATGTTCTTGTAACAGCAGATAGCATTTGGGAAGCATTATGTTGTTTATTTTCATCCACATAATAATAAAGTTGAATCTCATTTTCAAATGGAGTAATAAAATGACCATTAGGAAGTTTAATGGAAGATAGTTCAATTTCTTTTAAGCCCTTTTTTACTTTTAAATTTTGACTACAAGCATTCATTCCATAAGTCAAACTAATTACAGCAATCAACATGAAAATAACAAACCAAATGAAACGTTTGACAATGCTTTTTTTATCACTTTTTATCTTGATTTCTTTTTCCATATTGTTCCCTCTTTAAATACCAAAAAATAGTTGGGAATCAACTATTTTTTAACTTTTCTGTTACGAATTTTTTTATATTCTTCAATTTCTTCTTTACTTCCAAACACAAAATGATCATGACCGATATCGACTAATTGTGGCTCTTCTTGCGAATAATCATGAATAGAATCATCATATACATATAATTCTTTTTGATTTTCTAAAATTGGGTCAGGAATCGGAATTGCAGACATTAATGATTTTGTATAAGGATGTAAAGGATAATTAAATAGTTCTTCTGCGGTTGCAATTTCTACGATTCTTCCTTGAAAAATAACGCCAATACGATCACTAATAAATTTCACAACCGATAAATCGTGTGCAATAAATAAATAAGTTAATCCACGTTCTTCTTGGAACTTTTTAAATAAATTTAAAACTTGTGCACGAATGGAAACATCTAAAGCTGAAATTGGTTCATCTGCAATAATTAATTCTGGTTCCATTACAATGGAGCGAGCAATTCCAATTCTTTGTCTTTGTCCACCAGAGAATTCATGAGGATAACGAGTTAAATGTTCGGGTAATAAACCGACATCAGATAATGCTTTCTTAATTTTTTCAATGCGATCTTTTTCGTTTTTATATAAATGGAAGTTATATAAACCTTCACTAATGATATACTCAACTGTTGCTCTTTCATTTAAAGAAGCGGCAGGATCTTGGAAAATCATTTGAATATTTCGCACTACTTGTTTATCTTCAGATTTTGAAATTTTACCAGAAATTCTTTTTCCTTTAAATAAGATTTCTCCTTTACTACATGGATTAATTCTTACAATTGCACGACCAATTGTCGTTTTTCCAGAACCAGATTCACCAACTAAAGAAAAAGTTTCTCCTTTATAAATATCAAAACTTACATTTTTAACAGCTTTAAATACACGCTTACCTTTTTGAAAGTCGATGTCTATATTCCGTATTGATAAGATTACCTCTTTGTTTGTTGTATCGGACATAATCATACTCCTCCTTGTTAAGTTGCGCTTGAGCTTTTTCTAATTTTTCATGAATGTTTTGAATAATGGTTGGTTTTTCAATCTTTGGTGCTCTTGGATCAAGCAACCAAGTTTTCGCAAAGTGTGTTTCAGAAACATAGAAACATGGTGGTTCATATTTTAAGTCAATTGCTAAGCAGAAAGGGTTTCTTTCTGCAAAAGCATCGCCTTCAATTACATTGTATAATGAAGGAGGAGTTCCATGAATGGAAAATAATTCTTTCCCTTTTTCTGCAAGTTGTGGTAAAGAAGATAATAAGGCCCAAGTATATGGATGTTTTGGATCATAAAATATTTCTTGAACAGTTCCTGCTTCAACAATTTGTCCTGCATACAATACAGCTACACGATCTGCTACGCTTGCAACAACACCTAAATCATGTGTAATATAAACAGTTGTAAATTTAAATTCTTTTTGTAAGTCTTTAATTAAATCAATAATTTGTGCTTGAATGGTAACATCTAAAGCGGTTGTTGGTTCATCACAAATCAAAACTTTAGGCTGACAAGATAAAGCAATTGCAATAACGATTCTTTGTCTCATTCCACCACTATATTGGAAAGGATATTCTTTAAATCGTTTAGCAGCATCCGGAATACCCACACGTTCCATCATATAAATTGCTCTTTTTTCGGCTTCTGCAGCACTACAATTTTGATGTTTCATGATTACTTCTGTAATTTGTTTACCAATCGTTACAATTGGGTTTAAAGAAGTCATTGGATCTTGGAAAACAGTAGCTATGCGTGAACCTCTAATTTTTTGCCAATCTGCTGCGGTTTTAATTTTAGTTAAATCTAAAATCGTATATCCTTCAAGTTCACTGCCAACTTTCATTACTTCTCGCTCATAAATCGTTTGTAATAATTCTTCAACGTGATTATAATCATTGCTTTTTATTAATTCATCAATCACTAAGCGAACAAAATTCGCATTGCCATGAATAGAATCTGCAAAAGATTTAATCATACGATATTTAGAAGTACGACGCATATTTGCTAAAAGTTCGCGATTTTCTGCGGCAAGTTTTCTTTCTTCTTTTTTATCTAATGCATTAAAATAATGATTATTAGCATGTTTAAAGATTACTCTAAAAGTAATTAATTCATATAACTTTTCAATCGTTTGATCATTCATTTCCATACCTTTTTTATACGCTTCTTGGAAACGATCTTTCAAACTATTTAAATAAAAGAATTGCGTTACTGGTGAATATCTTTCAATGGATAATAAAATTTCTTTTGCAAACAAACGATTTTGTAATTTTGTATTTGAAGAAACCTTAGCATCTTTAATTAAAGCAGCATGTTGCTTCATTAAAGAAGCCATTTTTTCTTTATAATTTTGAACATATTCTTTATCTTTTAAAAGTTTTAATTTTCTTTCTTTAGCAATGTCTTTTTCTTCTTTTTTCAATTGCTTGATTTGTTTTTCAATTTCTTTAATTTTTAACGTTTTTTCTTTTTTGGCATCTCTTTTATCATCTGCCATTTTCTTGTTAAATAATTCTACTTTTTCAAAGTTTAAATCATCTATTTTTTTAGCATATGCAGCTTGTTCTTCTTTCGATAAACGCATTGCATTTTTAAATGCTTGTTTCATGTTTTGCATTTCATGGTAAACTTCTTTACCATTTGTGGCTTTTGCTGCTTCATCCAAGAAAGCAACTAATTTATGATAACGATGTAAATCCCTTTTCGTTAAAACTTTATGAATCTTAGATAATTGGTCATCTTGATAAATGACACTGCCCTTACTAATAAATCCATTGGATTCTAACATTCCTGTAAATGTTTTTGTTAATACAGATTTACCAGAACCAGATTCGCCTACAATAGCAATTGATTCATTTTCATAAATATCAAAAGTAACCCCACGAATCGCAGTTAAAACACGACCACGAACGTTAAACTTAACTTCGACATCATTTAAAGATAATAATACTTTTCTTTCTTCGCTCATCTTCATTGCCCTCCTACATATGTGTTTTCGGGTCAGAAGCATCTGCTAGATTTTGACCGATAATATATAAACTAACTGTAATTACAGACGAAACGATAACTGGAATCCAAAACATATGTGGATGTGTATCCATAAACTTTTGATTATCGTTGATTAACTTACCTAATGAGTTTTTTGAACCTAACCCAATATTTAAATAAGATAAGAATACTTCTGTAGAAATATAAGATGGAATTTCACTAGCTACAATTGTTACAATAACTGAAGTTAAAAATGGTAAGATATTTTTTGTAACCATTCTTAAAATTGGTGTTCCTAAACATTTAGAAGCTAAATTATATTCTCTATCTCGAATGATAATTACTTGTGTACGAATAAAATAAGCAATTCCTAGCCATCCCGTAATTGTCATTGCTGCAACAAAGGACCAAAATCCTGTTCCAACAATCGAAACAAATACAGTAATAAACATTAAATAAGGAATATTAGAAATGACATTGTATATTTCTTGCATGATTTTATCCATTGTTTTGGAATAACCCCATAAAGCACCCACTATAATTCCAACTGTAATGTTAATTGTTGCACAAACAAAGGCAAGTGTCAAAGAAGATTGTGCCCCAGCCCATAGTGAGTCAAATAAAGGTTCACCTACTTCTCCTGAACCAAATACCCATTTTAAATTAAATCCATAATGAGCAATCGCTTGTTTAGGCGTTAAATAATTTAATTCAGGATGATATCCTCCTGCCCAAAATCCTTTATCAAAAGGATTAAAGATAGGATAAATAAAAGACATAATTAAGATAATTAAAACTAATCCTAATACAATATAATTGACTGGATTGCGGAAGAAAGCTCTTCCAACTGATTTCCAATAAGAATAGCGAGGTGCGGTAATTTTTTCTGAATCAACAGTGTTATTATCTACTCTCACGAATAAATCTTGAGAAATATTTTGTAAATCTTGATTATTCATTAACGGCGACCTCCTTTTTCAGAGAAAGAAATTCGAGGGTCAACAATAGCCATCATTACATCTCCTAATATTAGGGCAGTGATTGATAAAATAGCATAGAAGAAGGTTAACCCTACAAGCATACCATTGTCCGTTTTTTCAATCGCATCTGTAAATAATTTACCAACCCCTGGAATACCAAATACACGTTCAGTAATCAAAGCTCCTGTTAAACTTCCAAGTAATCCACCTGGAATATTGTGAACAATTGGAATAACTGCATTTTTAAAAATATGTTTGTTAAATATTTCAAGTTCGCTTAATCCTTTTGCCCGAGCAAATTTGACATAATCACTATTCATTTGGTCAATCATATAACGACGTATCCATGACATTAATCCACCAATAGATGGTAAAGCCAACGAAACAATTGGCAAGATATAAGCTGTCCATGCTGGAGCATTTCCCACTAATTGCAATTGAACAGGTAATCCTGCATTAAAACCAATTCTTCTAAAAATATAAATATAAGCTAAAGATGGAACCGCCATCATAAAGATAATATAACATATACCTAATTTATCGATTAACTTTCCTTTGTTTTTAGCCATTAAAATACCAATTGGAACTCCAAATAAATAAGCCACAACGGTTGCAATAATCCCAATCATAAATGAAAAACTCATCATTGATTTGCCAGAGCGAACTTCAGCACAATTCGTATAATAACCATCATAACGAGATAATTCCATATCTGTTGGGTTCATATTAATTTGGCAAGAATGGAAATTAATTTTATGTGTATTTTCAACCACTTCTCCATTAGGATAAGTTACATCCGCAATAATTGGATCCATTTGTGAATCAGTCATAACTTCTACTGTATCTTTTCCATATTGCATTGAACGACCTAAATTAATTTCAATCCAATTTTGATGAATAAAAGGAAATTTATTGTCAAAATATAACAAATATTTATTTTTACATCCATTGCATCTTAAAGCTACATTTCCATTGAAATCTTTTTCAAAACGCAAATAAGAATCCATTTCAATTGTATTTTGACCTAACGATGCATTCTTTTTATTTAAAGATTGATAATAATTTTTACCATCAAAATAAAATACTCCTTTAAAGAATTCCCACAAACGAGTGAACGTAGACTTTGATTTATAAGCAAATAAAATACCACTTCCACCTTGTGCTAATTGAAGATAATCGGTCTCTTCATAAGAATCCAATAAAACTGGATCTTTACGCACAATTTCATAGCCATTTTTCTTATAAAGTTTGATAAATTCTGCAATTTCAGGTATTTCCGCATCTACTTTATAATTTCTTTCGCTCGACATACAAATTGCGTAAGCATTTGGATCAATTTTGTCTTTTGTCGTTACTTTACAATAGTTTTCTTGACTTGTAAAAACTTCATCAATATTGATACATTGATCAAATTTATCTTTATCATTTCCATATTTTACACTACAAAAATTACGATAATCATACGTTTCAACATATCCATAGTTTTCCCAAGTTTCATATTTGAAAGTAATTGCATCGTTATTAATGTTTTTATTAAAAGATGGTTGTTTTGTAACTAATGCTTCACGATCCATTAAAGAATAGATTAGTACAATCGTAAAAATCATTACCGCTATTAAAGATAATATAGACCTTAATATACGATTTAAAATATATTTCCCCATACATCCATTTCTCCTTCCATAACAGAGAAAAAAGAGGGCAAGGTAGGTTGTCCCCTTAACCCTCTAATATTTAATTATTTGTGATTACCACAAACCAATAACCTTAGTCATATAGCCAGCCCCACCTGGCACCATTGTTTCTAAGAATGTTGCTGGATCACCATAATCAGGAATCCAACCAGAACCATAGTAGAAGTCGTAGTTTGCTTCAGCGCCTGTAGCTGCTAAATAAGTTGAAGCTAAATAAGCAGTTTGGTTAGGTGCTTCAACTGCATTGATTTGAACTTGACTTCTTCCAAAGCATTCGGCTACTGCTGAGGCAATTCTTTGAATTGCTTCGCCATCTTTACTGTTTTTGATATAGATAATATCAATTTCAATTTTAAATTCTTCTTCCATTTTGGCTCTTCCACCAAATTTATCAGCGTATTGAGTCAATAATTCTTCTTTTGCAAGTTTGAAATAAGCTTGTGCAATAGCTTTATCATTCCATCCATCTACACCATCACTCACATTAATTTGTTCGTTTAATGGATTTCCTTGTGCATCTTTAAATTTATGAACACCATTGCTTGCATCAAGAATTGCATTTAATTTGTCTTGTACGATTTCACCATAAGGTGTATGTGCATTATAACCACCATAAGCTTCTGGTAAGTTTACAAAGTTAGGATCACCTAACATATTTCTTAAATTGTTTTCTCTTAATTCATCACCATTACTAATTGCATTCCAAGAAGCTTTATTGATTGCATGTAAGAATGCTTTTCTAAAGTTTTTATTTAAAACTGCATATTTAGTTAAAGCTTTTGCTTTATCTGTTTTTCTAGAAGCAACTTGACCTCTTGATAAAGAATAAGTTCTACGATTTAAGTTAAATGCTCCATAGAAAGTACCTGCAGCTGTATCTTGTTGATAAATGTAATCAGCATAATCTTCTCTTGCTTTTGCTAAAGTATCTGTATTTAAACTCATACCTGCATAAGTTCCTTTAATGACTTGATCAAAATAAATCATTTCATCAAGGTCAGCTGTATAAACTAAGTTAATGTTGTTTAAAGTTACTGCATCTTTATCCCAGTAAGATTCATTTTTTGCATAAGTAATACCTTGAGAGGCTGTCATTTGAGTTAAACGATAAGCTCCACAGTATAAAATACTTGTTGGATCAATAATTCCATAACTATAATTTGCTAATTGTTTTGCTCTTCTAAATTCATCGATTCCAAATGCGCCACCCTTTGATAAGAAGAATTGACGGTTCATTGGTGAGAAAATAGAGAATGTTAATAAAGATTCAATATAAGGTACTTCACGAATAAATTCGATTTGTAAAGTATGTTCATCTAAAGCTTTAATACCTACATCATCAAAGTTTTTCGTTTTACGATTTGAATAATCGCTTGCACCTTTTACAATGCTATTTACAATGTCTTCAGAACCACCTTTAGCATCTAATAAGTGTTGGAATCCAGCAATAAAGTCATCCGCAACAACATTTGCATAAAATTGACCATTGTTTTGAACCCATTTTGCATCTTCTCTTAATTTAATTGTATAAACTGTTTTCGTTTCATTTGGTGTTAAAGAAACGCCTAAAGCTGGAACTACATCACCAAAACGGTCATGTTCAAATAAACAATCTACTAAATTGGTAGTTACTTCAGAATCTCCAGCGTGTGAAGATGATAAGTAATCAAGCGTTTCAGGCATTGAAGAGAAAATTGTTGTATAGTTGTTATAGAATTCTGTAATTCCCCAACTAGCTAATTTTGCATCTTCTGCAGCATTGAACGCTTCTTTTGTATTGGTTTCATCGAATCCTCTTTCAACAGCAGCTCTCCAATCGGCTTTTAATTCATCACGATGTGCTGTAGAAAGTAATTCGTTGTTTGCTTTTTTAATAATTTTATAACCTTTGTATTTGCTTGAATCCGATCCATAACGTGCATAAGGTCCTTGGAATGGAAGTACACGAGAAATTCCAAAACGTCCTCCTTCGGTTGTCATTGGTAATAATACAGCAGAATCTAGCAAATATGCTTCCGCTTCAGCAAATTTGACGAAACGTTCTGCATTTACTGTTGAACTATGTGCTGCATCAAATAATGATTTGTATTCAGGCAAAACGGTACGATAAACATCGCTGTCTGAAAATGATGGAATATCTGCTTTATCAGTACCTGGTTTGCTTCCTTTTTTATCACAGCCTGTTAAACTTAAAGCTACGACTGCTAAAGCTGATAAAACCATTAATTTTGATTTTTTCATATTTTTTTCCTCCTTCTTAATATATTTTTTTTAATATATTTTATTTAAAATATAACTTACTATTTCCGTAAGGAATATTTTGTAATATTGTACCTTTTTTTTAATATAAAGTCAATATAATTTTCTTTTTGACTTGAAATGAGTGTTTTTGAATTTTTATTTACAAAAAAGAGTTATGATAATATATCATAAATTTTCAAACTGTTGACAAAGAAGTCAAAATTAATCAAAAAAAGTAATAAAAGAGAGAAATCCGTGTTTTTCTTATTTGTAAAACATCATTCGCCATTTGCTTTCTCCATCCCTAAGGTATGACAAATAGCATTAGCTTACTTTAAGTGTTTTCCCCATACATATCGTTATATTAATTTTCTTACAATCATGAATTGTATAAAATCCTGCATTTTTTATTTCTTCTAGAAATTGTTTTTTCTAGTTTTCTATTTAATTTTTAGTCAATTATTTTTCCACAAATTAGAAAAAGATAGAATTATATTTTTTATTTCGATAAGAGAAAACTGCTTCAAATCAAAATAACAATTGAAACAATTCTTCAATAAATTCAGTAAATTTTACATATTTAGCATAATTTAAAAATTATATAAAATTGCACCAATCTATTTTATATTTTTAAAATACAGCAGCAGAAAGTTTGTTTGTAGTTCTTTTGAAATATTGCTTTCAATATTAATTAAATAATTACCATTAAAAATAAAATTATTGTCTTGATTACTATCTATTTTTGAATAATAAAGTTTTTAATAAATAGCGAATATTTCACTTATTGCGCTCCTTACATTTAATAAATCTTTATTTGTAGAAACAACGCTTTATGCATATTTTAAATCTTTAAATGTAGAAACTTCTTTATCATTTTCATCAAAAATGTAAATTTTTTTGATGTTAAGTTAATATAAAATTCCCTCATTTTTGAATATGCTAAAATATTTTTCTAAAATTCTACTTTTTTATTATAATTTTAATTTTTACTATAACTATTAAAATATAAACATCTTTCTAAATAAAATATTTGTATAAATTATTTTTTCCATCTTGCTCTATATGCTGCAATATCAGCTGGTCCTAATTTCGTTTGAGATCTAATTCCTTGTACCATTATATTAATATCACTTTCCATATTATTAAATTCATCTAATCCAAGTACATGACCAAATTCATGTAATATCGTTTTAATTCTCTCATCTCTAGTCATAGTATTAAAATATGCTAAATTATATTTTCCTGTCATATCCAAAATAACTCTATATGTGGTAATAGCAACTGGAGCATTATTTTCTTTATCGGTATAATCGCTAATAGTAATATTATTTGTTGTTGAAGATGTATCTGGTTTAAAAGAAATAATGTCCATATCATTCCATATCTTAAGGCCATAATTAATTTCATCTAGAAATTTAGATTTTATTTTATAATCTACTTTTTTATCTTTATCATCTACCCCATCATATTTCCAAAACAAACTATTAATATTAGTTGTTTTGTACCAATTGTCTTTATAAACATTTAAAATAAATGAACCTGTACTTTGTTGAGAATATAAAGAAACTTGAATATAATATAATTCATTTTTATTAGCATAAAAATTTAAGAAAAAGTTTTTTCCAGATGTAATTCCATATCCATATTCGGTTATATTAGTAGTAACATCATCATTGCTCATTAGCAATTTTTTATTGGAATCATATATCTTTACTACAGAATCCACTGTTCCTGTAGAAAAAATAGTTATATATTCAATTGTACTCACAGTAAATTTATAATATTTATTATGTTGAGGCAAAATATTCACATTCGTTTCTAAAGGAGAGTTTATATCAATTTCCCAAGCTTTATCAAAAGTTGTGTTAGATGGGAGCGTCTCTCCGCCACCAATTATTCCGGTTGGGGAAATATTAGATATACTTTGTGAATATAAAAATAAATTGGTATTTTCTTTCTCATGTAATATTTCATCATATTGCAATTTTTCTTTTATATTATATTCCATTGAGATAGTATATGAATAATCTATTGTTCTTCCATCATCTTCAAATTTTAAATTACTTTGATTACAATAAAAATAATAACTTTTTTCAATTATAGGATATTGCATGTTTTTTAATAATATTAAATTACCATCTAAATCATATCCTCCATAGAACTTTATTGTGATATCTTTTTTTAACTTTCCTCTTATCTTTTCTAAAACATTTACTTTAAAAAATGTGTAAGGTATATCTGTACCATTTCCATTATATTGAGAAGTGCCTATATAAGAATCAATTCGTCCTTTAAAAACATTATCAAATTTTTCAACTAGATTTATATTTGAATAATCTTCATCGTAATCAGCATTTAAATATTGTATTTCATTATTTAAATTATTTTTTTTAATTGTTGAAAAGTCAGAATTATAAAAAAAAGCCCTTATTAATATTATAAACAAAACTAATAAACTAAATACTTTTTTCATAATTATTCCTCCATTTTTTAGAATTATAATTTTTTATAGCAATTTTAATCATGATTTTTCTTTAATAAATAAAATCAATCAGTTACGAGACGGATATAGGGATCAATTAATTTTTGAACAGCTTCTTTTTGATTTGTGTAAGCATTTTTTTCATCATATCCATCCAATAATATTTTTTGGTTATTTGCATATAAATTAAAATCAATCGAATGCTCATCCTTTGTATTAACTACAAATAAATAACATTTTTTAGGTTTAATAAACTCATCATTATCGTCAACAATAGACATAAAATTTAAAAAAACACTTCCACCATAAAAACACATTTGACTTTTATCGCTTAATTTTTTTCCTTTAATAAAATCAATTTGTTTAATCGAGTAATAGGTCTTTGGAATGTTTTTACTACTTCTATCCGTCTTTGTTTTTTTATTTATTTTGGCAATAAATACAAAATCATGATTATCAACTAATTCTTGTGTTGTTTGATAATAGTAAGGCTGTTCAACTTTTGAACGAGAAATAGTAATAGGAATATTAAAAAAAACGACACAGATAAAAGAAAATATAATTAAAACAATTACAATTTTTTTGAACTTGTTTTTATGTAGTGTTTTCATAAAATACCCCTTTTTATTTATAAAAATTAAGAAATTTAATAAACTACAATTAACATAGATGAAACGAGTAATAAAAATTAAAACTATATACTTCTTACTATAATTTAGCATGATAATGCTAATAAATCAAGTTATTAACCAAGTCATATGGTCGTATGCAAGTGGAAATACTCAATACTAAAAAAATACAGTCCTCTTTTTGGAGAACTGCATTTGTCAATAGTCTGTGTTATGATAAATTATCATAAACTCTCTTTATTTCATTATTAACGAAATAATTCTTCAAAGAAATACGATTTTTCAAGGTTTTGCTCTTTATCACTTAAAAACAAATAACCTTTCATCAAACATTTTGTATTTTCTTTTGCATCTAAATACAATTGCAAACAATAATTTTGATATTTTACTTCCATTACTCCTTCTACTTTAAATTGTTTATAAGAAGCGTTTAAAAATGCGTCTATTTGAGAGAAACTATATACATTATTTTGTCGATAAATACGTAGCATTTCATTTTTTACTTGATTGCATTCTAATAAAACATTTTCTTTTTTATCATTCGCATAAATTTGATAAGTTATAGAAGAGTCATTTTCAACGCTTCCTTTTAAAGGAATAAAACCCCCTAAAAATAATCCTGTTGCAATATATACACTTCTTTTTGTCATTTTCATCACCCACATAAAGTGTGAGCAATCTTTTGAACTTTATACGGATTTACTTTTTATTTTTGTAATTGAATTCTCTTTCATATTCTGTATTAAACATTTCTTAGCTAATCTTTTTAGTCCTCTTGCTCCATATTGCTTTCCTTCTTGATTTTTTGCTATTTCTGTGGCTAAATCATCTAAAGTAGATAATTCATAATGAGCTTTATGTGCATATTCTAAAAGATATTCTTTCGCTAATTGTGCACAAGTAAGTTCGTCTAATAGTTCAAAATAAATGACATGGTCAATCCGATTTAAAAACTCTGGTCGGAAATGATTTGCTACTACTACTTGAATATCTTTTTCCGTAATATGATTGTTCACAAATCCTATTTTACTTGAATGGAACATTTTTTCATTAAAGCCCAAATTCGATGTCATGATAATAATTGTATTTCGGAAATCAACTTTCTTTTTACTTGAATCATAAAAATAGCCTTCATCAAAAACACTTAAAAAGATATCTAAAACATCTCGATGCGCTTTTTCTACTTCGTCTAAAACGACGACAGAATGAGGATTTTTTCGAATATGATCGACTAATAAACTTTGTCTTTCAAATCCAACGTATCCTGGTGGAGAACCAATTAATTTTGTAACTGAACTTGGTTCACTATATTCAGACATATCTAATTTTATATATTTTTCTTTATTGCCAAAATATTTAGCGGCAATTTGTTTTGCAGTTTCTGTTTTTCCAACTCCTGTGGGTCCAACAAATAAAAACACTCCGAGTGGTTTGTTTTCATCATTAATTCCCATTTCAATATATTCAATCTGTTCAATTATTGAAGCAATTGCCTTCTTTTGGCCGATTAAAATTTGATTTAAACTTTTTGATAAAGCTTGGGCTTTATTCCCTTTTTCAATTTTAACTTTAAACAAATCTTCAATGACTTCAATAACATTTTTTTCTTCTAATTGAGCTTGCTTATTATTTTTTGCTCTTACACTTGAAATATCTAAAACATCAATTGCCTTATCAGGAAAATAACGATCACTTACATATAAATCACAATAATTCACAATCTTTTTTAAAATTTCATCGCTAATTTTTATTGAATGAAATTTTTCAAATTGACCTTTAATCTCTTTTAAAATATGAATCGTTTGTTTTAAAGTTGGCTCTTCAACTTTGACAACTTGAAATCTTCTCTCTAGTGCTTTTTCTTTTTCAAATATTTTAATATATTCATCATATGTAGTCGCTCCAATACAAACAATTTCTCCTTTTGATAAATAAGGTTTTAAAATATTGCTCGCATCAATAGCTCCTTCTGCTCCACCCGCACCAATAATATTATGAATTTCATCAATAAATAAAATGGCATTTTCGTCTTCTTTTACTTTTTTAATAATCTTTTTTAATTTATCTTCGAATTCACCACGATATTTTGTTCCTGCAATAATTCCAGAAATATCAATTTCATAAATTGTTTTTTCTTTTAATTGATCTGCAATTTTTCCTTGATTGATCAAATGAGCTAAATATTCTACAATCGCTGTTTTTCCAACCCCTGGCTCACCAATTAAAATTGCATTTGGTTTTTGTTTGCGAAGTAAAGCTTCTACTAATAAATTGATTTCTTTATCCCTTTCAATTAAGATAGGTGGATTCTTTAAAGCTTTTGTGTTTAAATTCACTAAATCTGAAATAGAATCTAACTCACTTTGCTTTTTAACTTGTTTTTTGATTTCATCCAATACTTTTTTTATTGGAACATCGGCTTTCTTTAACATTTCCAATGCTGTCAGCGGTGG
>CAJJXN010000007.1 GCA_905197115.1 uncultured Bacillota bacterium
CCCCCCCCCCCCCCCCCCCCCCCCCCCCCCCCCCCGCCACATTTAGCGGTAGTTTTAAATTTACTTGTTTTCATACTTTATTTATTTTAATTACGATTCCACCCGTGAAGAACATTCGGCACATAGGCCTTTCAACACATAGTTTATACTTTCTAACGTAAAATCACCGGGCAAGGCCACCGTGGGTACGTGAATTTTTCTTAAACAAAAGGTTTTGTGGCAATTCCGACAATAGAAATGAGCATGGAGATCATCGATAGAACAGGTGCATTCATTACTACATACCGAATATTTCAACGAACCGGAGCCATCATCAATTTCGTGAATCAAATGGTGGTCCAAAAATAGGTTTATCGTCCGGAATATCGTTGATTTATCCACGGTATCCAATTCAGTCTCCAGGTCCAGCAGGCTAAACGCCCGGGTAAAGCGGGTCATCGCTTTCAGAATCAATAGGCGCATGGCCGTTGGTTTGATCTCCCGCTTTTCCAGTTTTTCCAAATATACCTTCTCGTCCATAAACTTCTTATCTTACTCGTCTCTGTATTCTTATCGCATTCAGTATGGCCAACAAGGCCACCCCGACATCAGCAAACACGGCTTCCCACATAGTGGCAAGTCCCCCGGCTCCCAATATTAGCACGATCAACTTCACCCCGAAAGCCAGCGTGATGTTCTGCCAGATGATCCGACGAGTCTCTTTCCCGATCCGAATTGCCATAGCCAACCTACTAGGCTGATCCGTTTGGAGAACCACATCCGCAATCTCAATGGCTGCATCACTTCCCAAACCACCCATGGCTACACCCACATCACTTAAGGCAAGCACCGGGGCATCATTAATTCCATCGCCCACGAAAGCAACACGTCTCTCCGAATCGCTCTTCAATGTCTCCACATGGGCCACCTTGCCTTCGGGCAACAAATCTCCATAAGCCTCATCCACGCCTAAATACCCTGCTAATTTAGAAACAATTGTTTGTTTATCTCCCGATAATATTTGAATATTATCAATATTTAATTTTTTTAATTCAGTTATAAATTCTTTTTCATTCATTTTGATTTTAATCCCTTTTTTTAATCGAATACACTTTTCTATCCGTTCAAGTGAATCTTGAAAAACTAATCTTTCTCTTTCATCTTGACGCATATTCGCATAAAGCGTAAATAAATTACGATAAAAAAACGAAATACTTTGATTAAATAAATATTTTTCTTCAATTTCTTCAAAAATAGGTAAAAATTGTTTATTAGGACGAAATAAAATCGATTCGTTATAAACATTGCTATCTTCATGAATTGGATAAAGCAAATTGCTTACTTCTACTAATTCATCTCTTAATTTTAAATTATGAATGTGATATTTATTTAAGATTTCTTGTGTTTGTGCACTTTTTTGTTGATATTGCTTTATAATTCTTTCATACATTCTTATTACAATTGTGTTATAAAACAAATTTTTATTAATTTCTTTGTTTTCTTTGTAAAACAAAAAATCTTCCATATCTCGAATCAACAAATGATATAATTTATAATTTAAATTTACTTTTATTTTATCCATAATCATTTCACTCCTACTTAATTGTAATCATTTTGGGTACAAAAAATCAAGAAAATATTAATAACGTAATTAAAAAATGGGTACATAATTTAAAATGAAAGTGCACATTTTCAAATTATAATTATTTACATAAAATAAAAGTGTGAGGTGATAAAAATGAAAATGTTAAAAGGAAAATACAATCAAGCAATGATTTATGCTTCTATTATTGATGAAACCACTAATCAACAAATACTTACTTTTTTAAATCAAAAATTTGTTAAAAATTCCAAAATCCGTATTATGGCTGATTGTCATGCAGGAGCTGGATGTGTAATTGGTACAACAATGACTATCCATCAAGCAATTTGTCCATCTTTAGTAGGAGTGGATATTGGGTGTGGAATGCTTACAGTCGAATTAAAAGATATGGATATTGATTTAATCAAACTAGATCGTTTTATTCGCAAAAAAATTCCTTCTGGATTTGATTCTTATAAAGATAATCAAATTGTAAATGCAAAGATTTCAAATTTAAAATGTTATCAACAATTAAAAAGCAATCTTTTTTATAAAAGCATGGGAACATTAGGTGGCGGTAATCATTTTATTGAAATTGATCAAGATGAAGAACATAATAAATATTTGATTATTCATACAGGTAGCCGAAATTTAGGAAAAAGTGTAGCCGATTATTATCAAAAACAAGCGATTGCCTTATATGATAAAGATTATCATCAAAGAGTAGTTTCTTTAGTTAAACGTTATAAACAAAAACAACAAGAAGAAAAAATTGAAAAAGCAATTGCTTCATTACATAAAAAATATTACGAACAAAACTATGAAAAAGATTTAACTTTTCTTCACGGAAAATTAAAAAATGACTATTTACATGATATTAGCATTGTACAAGATTACGCAAAAGAAAATCGTGAAAAAATCGCAATGAAAATATTAAATTTTTTAAATTGTAATTTAAATGATTTTTTCTACTTTCATACCATTCATAATTATATTTCAACAAAAGATAATATTTTACGTAAAGGCGCAATTAGTGCTTATCAAGATGAAATGGTACTAATTCCGTTAAATATGAAAGATGGATCTATTTTAGCAAAAGGTAAATCGAATCAAGAATATAATTTTTCAGCACCTCATGGAGCTGGTAGAATATTAAATCGTCGGGAAGCAAAAGAAAAAATTAAATTAGAAGATTTTAAAGAAGCGATGAAAGGCATTTATTCGACATCGATTCAAGAAGATACTTTAGATGAATCTCCTTTTGCCTATAAATCTAAGGAAGATATCTTACCAAATATTATGGATACAGTTGATATTTTAAAAATTATTCGACCAATTTATAACTTTAAAGCAACACAACAAAGAAAAAGATAACAACTTTAAATAGTTAATGGTATACTATTATCATAAAGGAAGGTAAACTTATGACAAAAATTTGTATAGAATTAGAAAATGGAAAAAAAATGTTTGTAGAATTATATGAAGATATTGCACCTATTACCGTTAACAACTTTTTAAAACTAGTCGATGAAAAATTTTTTGATGGACTTGTTTTTCATCGAATCATCAAAGATTTTATGTGCCAAGGTGGTGGCTATTATATTAAAGATAAACAATATATCACACAAAAAGAAAGCCAGCCAATTTATGGTGAATTTGAATCAAATGGTTTTAAAAATGATTTAAAGCATGAATTAGGCGTTATTTCAATGGCAAGAACAAACGATAAAAATTCAGGATCTAGTCAATTTTTCTTATGTGTCGACAATTGCTATCATCTTGATCATGAATACGCTGGATTTGGAAAAATGGTAGACGAAGATTCCTTAAAAGTATTACTAGAATTAAATCATTATCCAACTAGAACCATGGGAAGTTATTTAAATGATTGGCCAAATACGCAACTTCAAAATTACACCATAAAAAGTATATACCGAATTTAACAAAAAAACTTAGTTCATAATTGAAACTAAGTTTTTTATTTTTTAATAAGCAAATAGCGCTTCTTTTTAAATTTCTTGTAATGAAAACAAGACAGGTTCTAATAACATCTTGATATTTTTTTTAATTCTTTTATTTAACTTTGTCACGTATAATTCAACATGTAATGTATCATTTTTAAATTGAATATGGTTTGCTAACTCTTGACTACTATCGATAAATTCTATTTTTTTATGAAAATAATTTTGTATCTGCTCTTTTAATAAAAAATAGTGAGTGCATCCCAAAACAATCATTTCGAAGTCTTTATATTTATGTAAATAACGATGAATAGATTTAATTTTTTTTGCATTTGGATTTTTTTCTAATTCCTTCACAAATTTAGGACAAGCAAGATTTGTTGTATTTTCAAAATGATAAACTTGACTATCCATTGTCTTTTTTGTCGATAAAACCAATATTTTTTTATTTTTATTTTGAGCAATTTTTTGTCTAACGATTAAAATAGGTGTAATATATGGAATTGGTGCTTTTTGAATAATGGTAGCCATCGTATTACAAGCAATAATGACGAGTTCACATTCTTTTTTTAAAAAAAATGACATTGCAGCATTTAAATAGCTTTGTAACTGCATGTCATTTTTGTTTCCATAAGGCGTATGTTGATAATCACCATAATAAATATAATGCGCCAATTTGTTTTGTTTAATTAATTCTTTGAGTACTACTATGCCACCAAGGCCACTATCGAGTATCCCAATTTTCATTTTAGTAATCTTCTTTTTCGATTTGATTTGACATAATAGCAACACCATTAGATGTGCCAATCCGGCTTGCTCCTGCTTGAATCATTTTTTGCGCATCTTCAAAACTTCTTACTCCACCAGAAGCTTTTACTTTCATCGTAGGATGAACCGTTTCAAACATCAATCGAACATCTTCTTCTTTCGCTCCACCGCTAGAAAATCCAGTAGAAGTTTTAACAAATTGCGCTTTTGCTTTCATCGCTAAATGGCAAGCTGTTACTATTTCTTCTTTTGTTAACAAACAAGTTTCTAAAATAACCTTCACTAATGTTCCATTGGCTGCTCTTACTACAGCTAAAATATCATCTAATACAAAATCATATTGTTTATTTTTTAAGGCACTGACATTTAATACCATGTCAATTTCATCGGCCCCATTTTCAATTGCATTTTTGGTTTCAAATGCCTTTGTTGCTGATGTATTGCTTCCTAATGGAAATCCAATTACTGTACAAACTTTTACATCACTATCTTTTAATAAATCCGCACAAGTGGATACATAAAATGGATTCACACAAACTGAAGCAAAGTCATATTCTTTTGCTTCTTCACATAATTTTTTTATTTGCATTAAAGTAGCATCTTGCTTTAGTAAAGTATGATCAATATATTTATTTAGTTTCATTTATTTCATCCTCTCTTATTGCCTCTACATACTCTGAGTTGCAATTTATTATTCTTACTTTTATTATATCATTTTTATGTACTTTCGTAGTATCAATTTTGCATTTTACTTTTATAAAATTAGTTGTATGCCCAATTGCATACCCTTCTTTTATTTCTTCAATCAACACTTCAACCTCCTGATTTAGATATTTTTGATTAAAAGTAGAAGCTAATTGATCAGATAAAGCGATTAACTGTTTTGCTCTTAGTTTTTTGATACTTCCATGAATTTGTCCTGACATTTTTGCAGCTATAGTATTGTTTCTACTTGAATAAGGGAAGACATGAATTTTTGCAAAACCAATTTGTTGAGATAATTTTAAATTTTGTTCAAAATCATCTTGCGATTCTTGAGGAAAGCCAACAATTATATCAGTTGTGATCGCAACATTAGGAACTTGTTCTTTAATATATTCCATTTTCTTTAAAAAAGTGTCGGCATCATATTTTCGATTCATTAATTTTAAGATATGATCACTTCCGGCTTGTAAAGGAATATGCAAATGCTGTGCTAAAATGGAAGAATGTTTCATTAAATAAATGAATTTATCATCAATTTCGCTTTCTTCAATCGACGAAACTCTTAAACGATACAAGCCTTCTAGTTTTAGTAATTCCTCTACTAAATCACTAAATGTATAATCATTTAAATCTTTTCCATAACTCCCTGTATGAATACCAATCAAAACAATTTCTTTATAACCTTGTTTGATAAAAGTCTTAGCTTCTTCTATTACTTCCTCTTTTTTTCGACTTTTTATTCTGCCACGAACATAGGGAATAATGCAATAACTACAAAAATTATTACATCCATCTTGAATTTTTAAAAAAGCCCGCGTATTTTCACTATAAGATGAAACATGCAAGTTTTCATAAAATAAATTATTTTGAGCATCTTCTACTAAAGAGATTTGCTTGTCATGTTCTAATTTGTCGATATATTCGACAATTTTGCTTCTATCTTTAGTTCCAACTAATAAATTGACATTGTACAATTTTTTTATTTCATCTTCAAAGCCTTGCACATAGCATCCCATGACAATCAAAATAGCATTCTTATTTTCATGACGATAATGTGATATTTTTTGGCGACTTTTACTTTGTGCGGTATTTGTTACACAACATGTATTGATTAAAATATAATCGGCTGCTGTATAATCAAAAGTTAAAGTCAAACCTTTACGTAACAAACTTTCTTTCACACTTTCAATTTCATATGTATTTACTTTGCATCCTAATGCATGTATAAAAAATGTAGCCATTAGTTATTTCCTGCCCCTTCTATTGTATAAGCCACTACAGACATTGCATAAATGGCTGCTGTTTCACTTCTTAAAATACGATTTCCTAAAGATACACAATGAAATCCTTTTTGCATTAATGATCTTACTTCATTTTCTTCAAAACCACCTTCAGGACCAATTACAATGGCAACTTTTTTATAATTTTTTATATCTTTTAAAGCAAGATTCAATGTTTGAGGTTGATTTTGATTCTCATAAGCTAAAATTCCTAAAGTATCACTATCTAACTTAATATCCTTAAAATAGCAATACGAACTCATTTGTGGAATAAACGTTCTTCGCGACTGTTCACAAGCTTCTTTCATAATTTTTTGATATCGTTGTAATTTATTTTCTTGTTTTGTTGCATCCACTTTAATAATGCTTCTTGCACATATAGTTGGAATGATTTTCGATACTCCAATTTCTGTAGCTTTTTGTACTACAAAATCAAATTTATCATTTTTAATTAATGCTTGGTAAAGTTCAATAGCAATGGGCAATTCTTTACTTTCTTCTAATTCTTGAATGACTGAAATCGTATAAGAAACTGGTGAAAAATTGATTTCACAAAGATAACTTTTTTGATTATAGATACAAACCAATTGATCTTTACTTTTCATGCGCATCACATTTTTAACATGATGAAAATCAGCATCGTCTAAAACAAATTGATCATTAACTTTTTTTACAAAATAATGTTGCATACTATCTACATCCTTACCAAAAATATAATAACATTTTTTTTAATAAAAATCAAAAGTATGCTATAATAGGATTAAGGCGAGGTGAGATTATATGTTTGATCGATTAAAATCTATGTTTGAAACATTTTCAGAAAGTAAAGAAGATCACAAAGATCCCACATTGCGTACTTTAAACTTTAAATTAGGGGTAGACGCAATAAAAGAAATCGTTTTAAGTATGTTAGAAGATTTAAAGTATCGTAATATTAATTATAATGATAGTTATAATGAAATTTTTGCTACAAAAGCCGGTTATGAAGTGACTATTATTTTAAATGGGTCTAAAAGTGGAACAGAAGTGAATATTACTGTTTTCAGTTTAGAAAATAAAGGAAAAACAAGAAAGGCATTACGCTTCTTATTAAATGAGTTAAAACTTCGGGTGGAAGAAAATGCTTGGTAATTCTTATTCATTTAAAGCTGATGAAGCAAAAGTTGAAAAAATTGTTCAATTTTATGATTATTGTAGAGTAACTAGTAATAACCCTACGATTTTATTTCGTGCTGCCACAAAGGATTTTACAATTCAAATTTATACAAATCATACAGTATTAATTCAAGGAAGCAAAGCAGTCAATGAATATGCGATTTGGCAAACATCACAAGATTGTTTTTCCCATATTGGTAGTGACGAAGTCGGTACAGGAGATTATTTTGGTCCCGTAGTAGTTGCTTCTTGCCTTGTACGTTCTGAAGATTATCCTCTTCTTTTTCAATTAGGAGTGAAAGATTCCAAGCAATTGAATGATGCAACGATTAGACAAATTGCCCCTATTCTTGAAAAAAAGTTAAAAGCAAAAGTTTCAATTTTAAATAATACCAAATATAATCAAATTTACCATTCAGATAAATATAATATGAATAAAATGAAAGCATATCTTCATAATTTTTTAATCACACGGCTCAAAGATGAAACAAAATTTGAAGGACCAATTATTATTGATCAATTTTGTGATGAAGAACTTTATTTTCGATATTTAAAAGATTATAAGTCAACAGCTATTACGCATTCAGTATCTTTTTATATTAAAGCTGAAAATAAATTCTTAGCTGTAGCTTGTGCGAGTATTATCGCACGTTATGAATTTTTAAAACAATTAGATAAAATGGAAAAAGTACTTCAACGCCCAATTTTAAAAGGTGCATCAAGTGACGTAGATCACTTAGCGATTGCAATTGCAAAAGAAAAAGGAATTGATTACTTAAAGGATTATGTAAAATTTAATTTTGCAAACACGAAAAAAGTACTTAAAGCACTTCAAAATCAATAAAATAAATAAACATTTTAAAACGAGATATAGCAATTTTCTATACCTCGTTTTTATTATTTATTTTAAAGGAGTCGTCTTTGGATTACTTCACACTAATTATCACTCATATTGAATTTTAAAATTATCAAGATTTTTTTTAAACTTGTCTTGTGCTGCAAGGCAAGTATCACGCAAATATCCTCTTTCTTCTTTCCTCTCTTTTAGTCCGCGATAATAAAATATTTTCAATTGTTCATCAATAATGAATGGAATAATATTATATTTCAAACATTCTTTAAATAACAAAGAAATAAAAAAACAGAATTTATATTCAATTTAAATTCTGCTTTCTGTTAATTTTTTAATTATTCATTTCTTATTACGTCAATGGTTCTACGGCGAATCAAATTAAATAAAGTAAAAGAAGATGCTAAAAAGTTTAACGCCACAATAAACACAATTATTAAAGGAATATAATATCCTTTATAAAATAATACATAAATATTAGATGTGTAATCTTCTACAAATCTTAAATTTATCTGATTCACTGCAATAATTGTAGTGATAAAAGTAAATAATAAAATAATAGAAGTAATCGCTAAAATTTGTAACAAGTAAATTTTTAATATATCATTTTTCCTTATCCCAATGGACCGCAAAATACCAATTTCTTTACTAGTATTTTTAACATTCCGTTTCATAAAGAGATATTGTTGAAGAATAGTTATAGCAATCAAAATAACGAAAATACACGTAAAAACAAATAAGGTAAAACTCATATCATTTTCAAACTCATCAATATATCGCATATACGCATAATATGGCCGAGAACTTATTTTATCCATATCTTTAATAAATTGTCTTAAGTTTAAAATTGAATCTATACGAATTTTAAAAGTTTTACAAGCAATTAAATCAATAATCGGCAAATAATAACTTTCTGAAACAATCATATGATATTTTAATCTTTGAACATCTGTATATACGCTATTCTTATCCAATAAAATACCTTTAAAGATATATTTATGATTTTTAAAATGGTAATCATTAAAAGCTTTGTCTTTAATTTCAATACTTACTTCTTCATCTATGTGAGAAGCATAATTTAAAACTTGAATTTGTCTTGTAAAAGGGTCATTTTGAATATAATAATCTAGGCTTTTTGTTTCTTTAAATGCCATGTTATAAAGAGGTAATGTTAAATAAATTTCATTTTCATTTTCAACGTAGAATGTTTCCTTCTCATCAACTTCTATTATCTTTTTATCTGTTAATATATATTGGTAAAGTTCTGTTTGTTTCCAATTCACACATGGTGACACATAAATGGATGAAATAGAATCATTTAATACATTAAAACTTGTATCATCATTAATACGAAATAAAAAATTTTGATTTGAAAAATTATAATTTTTTAATTTTAATAAATCATTGTGATACTTTCCATATTTTTGATAATACATCTTAGATTGCATATAATTATAATAATTGTCCATATCTTTATAGTAAGCACCTGTTCTATCTAAAGGAAGTTGTCTTTTATCTTTATAAATTCCATTAATTCGATAAAAAAGATAATCTTGTAAATTGTGTGTAATTCTTACATAAGTTCCGGTAAGTGAATCTAAACTTGTGTTTTCTAAAACTGGCATTTTTCCTTCTTGATCATAAAACAAATGCCCATTTTCCATTTTATTTAATATTACAGAATCAAGTATATATATTCCATCCTCTGTAATTTCTTCATAGTTTGGATATAAAATAAAGCCAAAGTCAATCAAATCTTGGAAACTTTTTATAAAATCATCCTCTATTGCAATTAATTCTGGATATAACTTTTTTATTTCGGATATGTGGCTTTTATAAGTGTCATTTAATGAATCATCATCAACCATAGCTGCATATTCAAATTGAGGCAAATTTTTTACATCCACATCTTTACGATTATATTCTGAAAAGAAAAACGATATAAACATTGCAATAAAAGATAATAATATCATGATAGTGCTTATGATGGTATCCCATTTTTTCTTCGCCAAATTATTCCCTACCATCTTAAATAAAGTTGCATTACTTAATTTTTTAATAGGTAATTTTTGATCTTCAATTAATTTATTATTTTCAATTTGATAAAGATCTGTATCTTTTATAACTTCTCCATCTCGTAAATAAATACAACGCTTGGCATACTGATTAGCTAAACTTTCATTATGAGAAACGACGATAATTAATTTTTCTTTCGATAATGTCTTTAATAATTCCATTATTTCAAGACTCATTTCACTATTTAGATTTCCTGTTGGTTCATCCGCTAATAGTATTTTGCAATCTTTTAATAATGCTCTAGCAATCGCTACTCTTTGCATTTGTCCACCGGATAATTCCGTTGGCAATCTTTTTTCAAAATGATTTAGACCTACTTGACTCAGAACATTTTTAATCTTTTTTATTTTTTCTTCTTTCGATAAATTAAAACAAGCTAAAGATAAATTATCAAAAATTGTGATATTTTGAATTAAGTTATAATCTTGAAACACAAATCCAATATTTTGATTACGATAACTATCGAGTGATTTTTCACTATATTCCACAATTTGATGATTAATTTTAATTTGTCCATCTGTTGGAAAATCAAGTCCACCTAATAAATTCAATAAAGTAGATTTTCCACACCCTGATGGGCCCAAAATAAAAACAAAGCCAGTTTCAGGAAATGCTAAATTAATTTTATTTAAAGCATAAATTTTATTTTTTTCTTTACTACTTGTATAAATTTTTGTAATATTTTTTAACTCTAACATGAAATCCCCTCTTTAAAAAAAATTATAACATGAGAATATAAATAACACTATCTAAAAAAAATAAAAATCCTAATTTAATTACAAATTAGGATTCTTCTATTAATCAATTTTTATTGGCTCACCTTTATTTAAACGAGACTCTTCGGCAGCAAAAGCCATTTTATGACTTACGATAGAATCTTCAATCAAAGAAAGTCCTTGACTCATTTTATGATTTAATATTAAATCGATAAATTCAAAAAACATTACTTTGTCCCCACCACCATGACCGGAAAAATCATCATTAATTTTATTAAGATCAATAGTATAAGAATCTTTTTTAAAGTGATTCACAGTTATAAATCTTTTTTCAAAATCTCCAATAATATCTCCATGTGTACCATATACATGAATTGTACGATAACATTCATTACTAAAAGCAGTCATTGATAAAGAGGCAGTTGCTTGATTTTTAAATAAAATGTTAACAATTTGATGATCGACCACATTATTATCACATTCGTAAACACAACGTCCATATGCACTTTCTTTTAAATATCGAATAATATTTTCATCCGATAAATCATCACCAACTAATTGTCTAGCCCATTCTCTACCATTATCTAAATAAAAGGCATAGCAATTATATGGACAATCCTCTTTGACCTTACATTCAAAACAACGAGAAGAAGCATTTTTTGGTTGATTTTCTTTAGTGAAATGTTTTAAAGAACCATAAGAAGATACACTTTCGCATTCTTTATTCATTAACCAATATAAGATATCTAAGTCATGACTACATTTAGATAAAATCATGGGTCCTGCAACCGTATCATTTCGCCAATTTCCTCTAACAAAGCTATGTGCTTGATGCCAAAAGGCAACATTTTCATTTTGATTAATGTGAATAACTTCACCAATTTCATGATTATCAATAATCTTTTTAATATTTACATAAAATGATGTATATCGCAATACATGACAAATCACAACATAACGATTTTTCGCTTTTGCAAGATTTGCAATATCTTGACATTCTTTTAAAGATAAAGAAATTGGCTTCTCTAATAAAACATGCATATTTGCATTTAAAGCTGCCATTGCTTGTGGATAATGATATTTATCCATGGAAGCGATGATTAATAAATCCGTTTGAATCTTTGCATTAAAAAAATCATCTGCATTTTTAAAAAGTTGTTCATCGGTCAAAGAAAAATCATTTTTGGCTTTTTCCCTTTTTGATTCAATAAATTCAACAACCCCGACAACTTCAAACATTTCCATTTTTGATAAAATAAATGAACTATAGATACATCCTCTATTTCCATATCCAATGATGGCAACTTTCAATTTTTTCATACTCTCACCTGCCAGTGAATATTTAATAACATTTTGTTATTAAAGTCAACCACTTTATTTCACTTTTGTCGTATATTTACTATCAGAGGAAGCTCGTAAGATTGTTTTTAAAAAATCTTGAAAAGAAAATGGTAAAAATGGATATAAATAGGCACTTCCAAAATTGCGAACACTTACCAAAGTTAAAAATAAAATGAAGGCCATTACGATAAAACCTATTTTATTGAAAAAACCAATGGCAAGTATAAATAAGAAATTCCATAAAGTAACTGCCCGGCTGACTTCAAAACTTGGAATTCCAAAGGCTGCTAAACTACTTAAAGCACAATAAAAGACAACTTCACCACTTACAAGGCCAATGGAAGCCGCCACTTCGCTTAAAATGATGGTCGCTGCCAAACTCATAGAAGTCGATAATAATCCCGGCGTATTAAAACTCGCCAGTCGAATAAAAGATAAAAACAATTCAACAATTAAAATTTGTAAAAACAAGTCTTCACGACTCATTCCTTCTTTTAAAATTAATAATCTTGAAGTAAAGGTCGGATCAGAAGCAGCCAAAAACCAAAGAGGTACCAATAATAAAGCAATTAAAATACTAAAATAACGAAGAAGTCTGCCAAAAGATGAGATTATCGGTGAAAAATGATATTCCATCGGTTGTTGGCATAATTCAAAAAATGTCGTCGGAACAATAATTGCTCCCGGAGAAGTATCAATCATAATTACCAAATAGCCTTTTAATATATGAATGGCAGCAATGTCAGGTCTTTCACTAAAACGTACAACGGGAAAAACATTAAATGTCTGTTTAAATAATAACTCTGCCAAAGCGCGATCGGACATGACTAAACTATCAATATCTAATTTTTTTAGTTTATCCATGACCTCTTTATATAATCGTTTATTCACACGATTTTCTACATAGTAAACATTGACATATGTTTTCGATAATTCACCAATTTGCAATAATTCACAACGAAAACTACGGCTTTTAATTCTTCTTCGAATCAAAGCAGTATTCGTTAACATATGTTCTGTAAAGCCATCATGTGACCCTTTTAACGATTTTTCACTTTCAGGTTCAGAAGCAGAACGATTTGGATAAGAACGTGTATCTACTACTAAATATTTATGTTGTGGATAATTCAAAATGGCCAACATTCCTGCATTGATTTGGGCTTCTACTAAATTAATATCATCTACAAAGTCAACCGATCCATTGCAAATCAAATCTTTTTGATAAATATTTTCTAAAATTACATTTATAGATTCTTGACTGACTAAAGAAGATAAAAAATATAAAACGATTGGTTTTCCTTGATAATCAAGTTGTTTTCTTACCACATCAAAATTAATTTGATAACCAAGTCGTGTGGCAAGGGTCTTATCACTAATATTTAAAAACGGGTTTTCTGTCTTCATGATTTTGCCCTACTAAAAATGACAACTACTAATGATAAAAAGACACAAAAAGTAATTACTCCTCCTGTAATGGAAAATACACCATTTACTATGCCTAATATTCCTTGTGTATCAATTAATTTTTTGACACCTTCCATCATTAATGCTCCAAAATTAGAAATAGGAATACTCGCACCCACTTTTCCCGCTATTCGTACATATTTATAAAGTCCAAAAAACTCTAAAATGACACCCGAAACGACAAAAATAGATGTCACATGTCCTGGGGTTAATTTTGTATTATCAATAATGATTTGGGCAATCACACAAATTAATCCACAAATTAAAAAAGCTAATAGACAGTTAACAATCATAATTTACCTCCAATTCAATCGCATGAGCAATACATGGAATACTTTGTTTTTGTTGATAAGAAATTTGCGAATGCAATGCTCCTGTTGCTATCACCAGTATTTTTTTCATTTCACCTTTTAACATTTTATCTAAAAAATAACTAAATGTGACAATTGGACAACAAGTCGGTCCACTTCCACCTGCATTTACTTCTTGTCTTTCTTTATCATAAATCATTAAGCCACAATCACTATATTTTAAAGCAATATTATAGCCTAATTTTTTAGCTTCTTCTTTAAAAATATCATAACCATAAGTAGATAAATCACCAGTTAAAATTTGATCGTATTCATCGATATTTTTATTTAAATTTTGCAAATGAGATTGAAATGTATCAATCGCAGCATACGCCATACATGTTCCCATATCATTGACATTTTTTGATTGAACATCGACAATCTTTCCAACGGTAAATGAATTGATTTTTATTTTGTTTTTTTTCTTGGATAAAATCGTTGCGATGCCCCCTGTAAGCGTTGTCGTATTGGTTGCACATTTTTGAATTCCATATTCATTCGGATAGCGAAATTGTTTTTCCGATACGCCTAAATGACTTGAAGTAAAACATAAAGCATTACAAGTTATCATCTTATCAATATAGATGGAGCCTAAAATCATCGACAATACAAAAGAAGCACAAGCTGCATATACCCCTATATAAGGAAAGGCATAATTTTCGATGGATGATGTCGAGGAATGAATTTGATTGCTTAAATCTCCACCTATTGCAACTTCAATATCTTTGCTTTCATATTTAGATTGTTTAAGTGCTAATTTGATTGCACTATTTGATAATTTTTTTTGAGCTAATTCAAATGTTGATTCTCCAAAGTAACTATCTTCAATATAATGTTTAAAATATCTTTTCAGTGGACCTTCTTTTTCTAATTTACCAACAATAATTCCTACTGAATCTAAATAAACTTGGTTGACTTTTACCGATTGACTATTCATAGAATCACCTTCCAAACATAATATAAAATTCCACAAATATAGGTGGCAACAATACCATAAGCAAAAACACTTCCTACTAAAGAAAAGATTTTGCCACCTATGCCAAAAATAGGGCCTTCACTTTTCCCTTCAATTGCACTACTTGACATAGCATTGGCAAACCCCACAATTGGAATAAAACTACCGGCTCCTCCATGTTTTGCCAAATTGTCATAAATACAAAAAGAAGTAAAAAGTACGCCTAAAAAAACCATCGTTAAACTCATAACTAACATCGCATTTTGTTCACTTAATTTGCATACCCGATGGTATAATTCATAAAATCCTTGTCCAATCACGCCAAAAGCTCCACCTACTAAAAAAGCTTTTAAAATGTGCATTCCTTTTTGCTTTTTTTTGCCATTGTCTTTTAATTTTTGTTGAATATTTTCGTTTTTTATGATCACTTTCATCACCCACTTATTATAAGTATGGGGTGATTATTTTTATTTAATACAAAAAAAGAAATAAACGAATCATTTATTTCTTATATAAATTGTTTTTTTAATTTTTCAATAATTTTCTTCTCCATCCGCGAAACTTGCACTTGAGAAACTTGAAATATTTTTGCAATTTCTTCTTGGTTCATATCTTTAAAATAGCGCAATTGAATTAATAATTGCTCTTTTTTATTTAATTTTTTTAATTCTTCTTGTAACGTGATTCGATCAACGGTTGAAAAGTTTTTGACATCTTCAATACGATCCTCAATACAAATACAAGAACCATCTTTTTCATAAATTGGTTCAGAAAGTGAGGTTGGATAATATTTTGAATCCATCGCTAAAATGATTTCATGAACTGGCAATTTTAATTGTTCAGCTAACTCATTAACAGTCATATTTTTATGATGTTCAACTTGATATTTTTCACTAATTTGATTAATTTTTACATTTAATTCTTTTAAAGAACGAGAAACTTTTATCGCTCCATCATCTCGAAAATGACGTTTAATTTCGCCAATTATAATTGGTACAGCATACGTTGAAAATTGTACATCATAAGATAAATCAAATTTCATAATGGCTTTAATTAGACCAATGCAACCAATTTGAAAAATATCTTCTTTCTCATACATTGTATGATTGAAACGATGTACAATTGACCAAACTAATGATAAATTATTCAAAACAAGCGTATCTTTTGCCTCATTATCCCCATTTTGAGCCTTTCTGATTAACGATTCAAATAGCTCATCTCTCATATTAGTTTGCCTTGATTGCATCCATTTGCAATATTTTAATAATTTTTAATTTTGTCCCCACATTAACCGATGATTGAATTTCAAAATGATCACTCAATGAACGAATAATCGTAAATCCAATCCCTGTTTTTTCTTGTTCTTTTTGCGTTGAAAAATTAGTTTGTAATGCTTGTTTGATATCTTCTATCCCTTTTCCATAATCTTGCACTATAATTTCTAATTGTTGATCATTAATTGTCGCTTTTACATATACTTCTTTTTCTTTGTCAAATTCATAACCATGGATGATGGCATTTGAAACTGCTTCTGATAAAATTGTTTTAATATCAATAATTTCTTCTAAAGTTGGGTTATAACTGCTCACAAAGGAAGCAATTGCATTTCTAACTACACCCTCATTTTCAAGCATTGCCGATATTTTCATCTCTAATTTATTTGTCATAATAGTACCTCACTTTGTTTTAATTGATCATAGCCATCTTCATAAATATCAATAATACTAGCGATACCAGATATTTGAATCGTCTTTTTAATATGTTTATTGATACCGCATAAAACTAAATTTCCACCATATTGACTAATTTGATTATATCTTCCAAGTAATAAACCAATTCCACTACTATCAATAAAAGTAACATTACTTAAATCAATAATTACTTTATTAAATTGATTTAATTTTATTACTTCACATAACTTTGTCTTATATTGATAAGTAGCCATATTATCCAAATCACCTTCGAATTTAATAATTAATAATCCATCTGTAACTTTAAAGGATATTTTATTTGTCATTGTATCACCTCTATTACATCTTACACTCTTTTTTTAAAATTAATAGAGTTTCGACAAAACAAGCTAAAAATAGAAAAAAAGCGAATAAAACGACATTTTTTAACATTAAAAAGAATTGTTTATTCCTTCTTTATGAAAGACTTGAAGGTAAATAGATCAAAAAATTTTTTATCTAATTTTTATAATAAAAAACTTCCTAGTAATGAATTACTTTGGAAGTCTTTTTAATTTATGCTAGTACTTCTTTGAAAAATTCTTTAAATAGTTCTTTAAAAGTGAGCAATTCTACTTTATCTTTTACAATCAAATCAAACATATAAACTTCATTATCATTTAAAGTGATAATTAGTTTCCCTATGATACTATCTTTTTTTAATGGGGCTTTCAAATTATCTTTTAATTTGATTTTCTTGTCAATTTTTACATTTTCCTGTGCTTTATCAATAATCACTGAAATATCTTTAGGTGTATAGACATCTACTTTTGGTTGTTTTGCTTTCTTGATTTTAATTGTAGCTACTTTTTCATTTGCTTTATAAATTTCTTGTGCTTTTACTTTACTAAATCCATAATCTAAAAGTGTTTTTGTCATTTCGTTACGATTAGCACTACTATCGGCTTTCATAATTACACTAATTAAACGAATATTATTTCGTTTTGCTGTAGCTGTCAAACAAAATCCGGACTGAGAAGTAAAGCCTGTTTTTAAACCATCCATTCCTTCATAAAATCGAATTAGTTTATTTGTATTCACTAACCAAAATGGGTTGTCTGTATTTTCACGAATATATCCTTCATACATACTCGTATAAGGTAAAATAATTTCTTTATATTTTAGTAAGTTTTGACCAATAATAGCCATATCTTTTGCACAAGTATAATGATTATCATCATCAAATCCCGTCACATTCGCAAAATGAGTATTTTCAAGTTTTAAATCTTTTGCTTTTTGATTCATCATTTCAACAAAGTTTTCATTCGTAGAAGCAATAAATTCACCTAATGCATACATGGAATCATTAGCACTACTAATACACACACTTTTTAATAAATCATGAACGGATATTTGCTCGTTTACTTCTAAAAATACTTGTGAGCCACCCATTGCAGCGGCATTTTCTGAAACAGTAACGATATCTTCAAGTTGAATTTGCTTTTTATCTATTTTTTCACACGTTAATAAAAGTCCCATCATCTTAGTCATACTAGCTGGTTTTAACTTTTCTGTTTCATTTTGGGCATATAAAACTTTCCCTGTAGACTCTTCCATTAAATAACTGGCTCCACAATTTAAATTTAAATCAACAGCATTTACATAAGCCGCCTTTTTTTCAACAATTTTATTCCCTTGTTTTTCAAAGCGAATACAAATAATTCCTAAAGCTAAAAATAAAATACTCATAAATGGATAAATAATTTTCTTTAACATGCTAGACACCTCATTTATTATGTATGTAAATGAAGATTGAAATATGAAAAAAAAGAAAAATTTATTCCAATTTCTCTTTTTTAAGTCTATTCTTTTATAATAAAGGCCGTAGATACTAATTGTTTGATTTCTTCTGTAATTTCTTTATCGGTATATAAAATCGCTAATGGCTCATTGATATCAATTTTATCATTTGCTTTGACTTTTAATACAATTCCTGCACTCATATCAATGACATCGTTTTTGGTTTGTCTTCCCCCACCTAGTAGCATGGAAGCATGACCAATTTGTAAAGCTTTTACCATTTTAATGGTTCCTTTTTTATTTGATAAAATAGGATAAGCATATTTTGGTTGTTTAAAGTAAGAATAGTCTTCTACACAACGAACGTCTCCGCCTTGTGCTTTTACAAATTCTTTAAACTTCATTAATGCTGCTCCATCCAATAATTGTTTTTTGGCATAAGTTACAGCCTCTTCATAAGTAGTCATTTTTTTAGCAGCAACTAAAAAATCTGCACAAATATGAATACATAAATCTTGTAAATCCTTAGGGCCTCTACCTTTTAAAGTTTCAATCGACTCAATTACTTCTAATGAATTTCCAATCGCATAACCTAAAGGTTCATTCATATCACTAATGACTGCTTTTACTTCTTTATTTAATTGTTTTCCTACATAAATCATTAAATCAGCCAATTCTTGGGCAGATTCTTTTGTTTTCATAAAAGCGCCATCACCATATTTTACATCTAATTCAATAATTTGAGATCCTGAGGCTAATTTTTTGGATATGATAGAAGAAGCAATTAAAGGCATTGAATCAACTGTCCCGGTTACATCTCTTAATGCATATAATTTTTTATCAGCCGGAACAAGTTCATTGGTTTGACCAATAACGGCTACATGAATATCATTTACTTGCTTAAAAAATTCTTTTGGCGTTAAAGAAGTTTTAAAATTGGGTATGGATTCTAATTTGTCAATGGTTCCCCCAGTGTGTCCAAGTCCACGTCCAGACATTTTTGCCATTGTTAAACCACAAGAAGCCACTAAAGGAGCTAATACTAATGTTGTTTTATCTCCTACTCCTCCTGTAGAATGCTTATCTACTGTCACACCTTGAATAGAAGATAAATCATTCACATCCCCGCTATCTAACATTGCTTTTGTTAAATAAACTGTTTCTTCTTTATTCATACCATTCAATAAAATGGCCATTAATAAAGAAGATACTTGGTAATCGGGTATTTCATTGTGTGTATATCCATTTACAAAATAAGTAATTTCTTCTTTTGTTAATTCTTGTTTTTTGGCTTTTTTAATGATAATGTCAACCATATTCATAGTTTATTCCTCACTTCTTAATTGTTTTAATTCATCTTTTAAAATATTACGCGTATATTCTGTAAAATCATTTTTATGCTCTAAAAAAGTTTGATATGAAATCGGTTTGCAAACTTTTACTTTTACACTAAAAGGCTTATATTTAGTTTTTTTTAAAGATTGCGTTGTATTATCCAAAGCGATAATTACAACTTCTACTTTCGCCATACTTACTAAGTTTGTTAAAGCACTTTTAAATTCTAATACTTCGCCATCATTACTTCTAGTCCCTTCGGGGAATAAAAAGATATCTTGCCCATTCATAGCTGCTTTTGCTGCTTCTTTTAAAACCCTTAAAGATTGTCGAACGTCATTTCTATCTATAAAGAAAGCATCAATTGATTGCGCTGCTTTTCCTAAAACAAAAGAATGCTCATTTTCAATTTTACTTATAAAGCGCAAAGGTTTTTTAGATAATTCGATCATTGTACAAATATCATCCATACTTTGATGATTGGCAATATAAATTCTTCCCCCATGTGGTTTATTAATAATTTCAAAACCATCGCAATGAATACTTTTCTTTTCAACTTTAGCTAACTTTTTGATGAATTTTTGAATATGAATATAACGATATTCTAAAGAATATTTTTCTTTGTGTTTTACATGCTTGTTAATTTTTAAAATGACTGAAATAATCGGAAATAACAAGCAACAAACAATGCAAAACCATTTAAGCATTCTCATTCACCTTTTTTCGAATATAAGTCTTAATTATAAATTCTTCTCTGTCTTCTTCACTAATCAAATCAAATTCTTTTTCAAAGAAAGGGAAAAATGTATCTCCTGCGTATTCTTTTTTTACTTCAGATATAATTAATTTATCAACATAAGGCAACGATAATTTATAAATCATGGCCCCACCACATACAACTAATTCTTCTTCACTTTTTTGATATTTTTTTAATACTTCAAATAAATCTTTTACGATGGTTACATCTTCATGTTGAATCGTTAAATCAGAATCGTTACATGCTACAATCGTCTTTCGATTAGGAAGTGGCTTTCCAATTGAAAAATAAGTGTTTTTTCCCATAATAATTTTTTTATTCATTGTATATGCTTTAAAATGTTGAAAATCTTCTTTAATATGCCAAGGAATTTTATTATTGATTCCAATTACTTTATTATGTTTACTATAAGCGACGATAATTGTATTCATTATACTGCAATCCTTCCTTTAATAACTGGCCATGGGTCATAATCTTCTAAACTAAAATCTTCAAATTTATATTCCGTTATAGAAGTTACATCTCGTAATATTTTTAACGTTGGCAATTTCTTGCAACTACGAGATAATTGTTCTTTTATTTGTTCAACATGATTGCTATAAATATGCGCATCACCTATTGTATGAATAAATTCTCCTAATTCAAAACCACATACTTTAGCTAACATCATTGTCAATAAAGAATAACTTGCAATATTAAATGGAACACCTAAAAAAACATCCGCACTGCGTTGGTATAATTGACAAGATAATTTATTATCCGCACTCACATAAAATTGCATAAAAGCATGACAAGGAGGTAAAGCCATATCTTTAATTTGAGCAGGATTCCAAGCACAAATAATATGTCGACGACTAAATTTATTTTCTTTTAGTTGTTTTTCAAGTTCTTTAACTTGGTCAACTCCAAAAAAATCTCTCCATTGTTTTCCATAAACCGGACCTAAATCGCCATGTTTTTTTGCAAATTCTTCATCATTTTTAATTTTTTCTACAAATTCTTCTAAAGTCTCATTTTGATAATCTGCTGATTTTTTGTAAGTTTCAAAAGGCCATTCGTTCCAAATTTTTACATTTTGCAAAACTAAAGGACGAATATTCGTTTCTCCACTTATAAACCATAATAATTCAGCTAAAATCCCTTTAAAATAAACTTTTTTAGTAGTTAATAAAGGAAAACCTTTATTTAAATCATAACGCGATTGATGTCCAAAATAAGAAATGGTTCCCGTATTTGTACGATCGGGTTTATATTGACCTAAAGTTAGGATATCTTGACATAATTTTTTGTATTGTTCCATAATTTTACCTCTCTTCATTTCTTTAATGATAGCATAAAAAAAAGGATGATTCAATCACTGCTAAAAAGAATAAAAGAAAATTTATGAAACCATTTTATGCTTATATTTAAGACATCGTTTTTCCTAAAAAAGAAACTTTTTCAGCAACGATCATTACTTCATTTTCATTTTTTTCTAATCGACCTTTAACACCTAAAATCACATTTTTTTGTAATGGTTTTATAGAAGTTAAGTCATTGTATATTCCTCTCCATAACTTAACCTTATAAATTTCAAATTCAATGAATCCATTTTCATTTTTAATCGTTTTTTCAAGTTTTAAATCTACATAACAATTTTGAGTTCCTTCATCATAATACGCTTTTTCAATAACTCCAATTAATACAACTACATTTGTCATTTTTATCACCATTAAAAGTGTAACAAGAAATAAAAAATAAATAAAATGTCGAATTTAATCGAAAGTATCAAAAAAAGTCCAAAAGGACTTTTAATAAATTACAACTATTGCAACTGCCACTCCTGCATCATGCGTAATGGATAAAAAACAAGATTGATTATTTTTAAAGGTTGGATTTCCAAATTGATCTTTCACAACTTGTAATTCAGTTAAAGAAATTCCATTATACATTCCTACTCCAACTGCTTTCAAATAAGCTTCTTTTGCAGCCAAACGACCCCCTAAAAACTCCATTGCTCGTTCTTTATTTGAATTTAAATACCCTTTAAATTCAACCATTTCTTTTTTACATAAAATCTTATCCGCTACTTTTTCATTTAAACGGCTAATATCAACAATATCAATTCCAATACCTTTCATCATTTCTTATTCACTCCTTTCAACAACAATGCAATAAGGTGATTTACAAATTTGTAGATAGGTTTCTTCTATATCACTTATGGTAATTTCATTTATTTTAGCAATTTCTTTAAAATAATCGAGTCCATCTAATTGATAAATTAAATACTCTTTTGCTACATTGGCCCCATCACCATAATTTTTTAAATTAAGACCAATCATTTTATTTTTTATTCGATTAAAATCTTCTTGTGTCATTTGAAAATGCTTCGTATCAAAGACTTCAATGATCTTTTCGATCGTTTGGTCATAATTCTCATTTATATTATATAAAATTAAACAATTTAGGTCAATATTACTACAATGATAATAACTCATTCCACTCGTAATAATTTTTTTCTTTAACCATGATTCTGTATAAATACCAGAAACATCAAAGAAATAATTCATTAATATTTCCATCTTTAAAAGTTCTTTTTGTTTATCTTGTTTTTTATTAAAAGGAGGCAATTTATATAACATTCCAAATAAAGGAATCGTCACATTGCCATAAATCATTTCTTTTTCTTTTTTGATTTCTATAGGTTCCTTTAAAAAAGATAATTTTTTTAAAGATAATTCTTTTTTTTCTTTTAATAAATGTTTATTTAAAAAAGTTATTAATTCTTTTTCATCTAAATCACCTGCTACAACTAAAGTTAAATGGCTTGGATTATAAAAGTTTTTAAAACAAAATTCCAAGTCTTTTTTCGTCGTTTGGGTAACACTTTGTGTAGTTCCCCCAATATCATCTTTAATTGGATGCATGTAATATGCATTTTGATATAGCGTTGTTAGTAACTTTGAAAAAGGTTCATCTTTATACATATTTAATTCTTCAATGATAATTTGTTTTTCATTTTCAATTTGTTCTTCACTACTATCAAAAGAAGACATCATTTTCAGTAATATTTTTAAATTTTCATAGAAATTATCTTTCGTTTTAAAATAATAAGCTGTCTTGTCATAAGATGTAAAAGCATTCGAATTTGCTCCTAAATCCACAAAAAATTGCGTAGCATCTTGATCTTTAATTGAAAACATGCGATGTTCCAAAAAATGAGCAATTCCTTGTGGAATTTGAATTTTTGATTGATCTTCATCTTTTCCTTTTAAAGCAGAGTGAAAAGAGCCAAAATTGGTAGCAATAATCGCCATTTTATCCAAAAAGCCTTTTTGTGGAATGAAAAAAACTTTCATTTTATTTTCTAAAGTGGTAAAAAATACTTTTTCTTTAATTTCACTATATTTTTTTACTTGCATATCTCACTCATCCTTTGTTGTAAGAACTACATGGGTTTTATAATTGAGCATTTGTGCTACTTCCAAAATATCTTCTTTAGTAATTTTATCATATTCTTTTATGATTTCATTTAAATCAAATTTTTGTTTAAAAGAAGCATAGCGAATGTGTAAATCCAAATAAGAAAACATATCATCTTGTTGACTGAATAGATTACGTTTAAACGTCTCTACACTTCTTTTTATTTCATGCTCCGTAATATGTCCTTTTTGGATTAAATCAATTTGTTGTTTTATCGCTTGAATTGTTTCATCTACTTTTGAAAGTGGTACTCCTGTATAAATTAAAATATAACCATAAGAGGCATTATAAGAAGATGTAATAGAATAACAAAGTCCCTTTTTCTCGCGAATTTCTAAGAATAATTTAGATTGCATTCCTCCGCCCAAAATATCATTTAAGATGCGAACCACATACGATTGCTTATCACTAAAAACGATATTTGTGGTGTACAGCATTGCAATTCGTGCTTGATTCATTTCTTGATAAATCATTTTCGGCTCAATTAGTTGATTATTTAAAGCGATAGCTGGTGAATAAAATCTTTTGTTAATTGACTCATGATAAAAATATTTTTTTAATTTTTCTTCTAATTTAGCAAATTGAATATCTCCTATAACATAAATATCAAAAGGGGATTCAATCATTTTATGATAAAAATCAACTAAATTTTTGCTATTTAATCTTTTTAAAACATTTTTATCGCCATAAGAAGATGCTGATATGGCTTGTTTTTTATTACCAACCAAGGAAAAAAGTGTCATCATTAAATAACGGGTTGGATTATCTTTTTGGGTTAAAATATCATTAATAACTAAATCTTTGGCAATTGCAAATAGCGACTCATCAAAATGACCATTTTTTAAATATGGATTAAAAATACATTCATATAATAGAGCAAGAACATGATCTTCATAATCTTTATCCGCTATGAATTGAGGATTTACATAACTGCAATGAAATTTTAGCAAACTTAATTTTCCTGAGTAGGAATGAGAAAATCCTAATTCTAAATCATATAATTCATCTTTTCTTTTTCCTATTGATTCAATACTTGGATAAGAAGCATTCGAATTAGCTAAAATTTTACTTAATAAACGAAAAGCAGTAATGTTTTCATATTGAAATTTCGTTTTAAATACAATTTCAATTCCAATATATTTAAACTTTTTATCTTTTTGTAAAATTAGACGATTGTGACGAGATAATTTAATTATTTTGTGATTCATTTTTCGACTCCCATTCTTCATATGTCATTAATACTTCTCTTCCCTTACTACCATTTTCAGGTCCGATAATCCCTTCATCTTCTAACATATCGATAAAATTAGCGGCTTTCCCATAACCAATTTTAAATTTTCGTTGAAGAAGAGAAGTACTTGCTTTTTGTTCCATTAAAACAAAGTTACGAATGTCTAAAAACTTCGCATTATAACCATTGTCTTCTTCGTTAGTATTCCCCATATTAAATTTTGTATGTATATCAAGTTCTTTTTCTTCTTCTGTACGTAAATCCATGAATTCAGGATCATATTGAGGTGAACATTGCTCTTTACAATAAGAAACAATGTCATCTATTTCTTTATCTGAAATATAAGCCCCTTGCACTCTTCGTAAACCAGTATAATCAGGTGTTAATAATAACATATCACCATTATTTAAGAGTTTTTCGGCACCACTACCGTCAATCACCGTTTTTGAGTCTGCAAAAGAAGATAAACGGAATGTCATACGACAAGGAATATTATTTTTAATCGTACCCGTAATCACATTTACAGATGGTCTTTGCGTACATAAAATTAAATGAAGACCTGCAGCTCGACCAAGTTGAACTAAAGATTGAACTTTTTCTTCGACCAAATTGGATTGTTTATAGGCCATTAATTCAGCAAATTCATCTACAATTAAAACGATAAATGGCATTACATCTTTATTTTTTTGTTTCATTACTTCATTATAAGAAGCAATATTTTTTACCCCTAGTTTTGCAAAAACGTCGAATCGACGCATCATTTCTTTTACTAATTTATCTAAAGCAACTAAAGCTTTACTTGATTCTGTAATGATAGGACACATTAAATGCGGTAAATTCGTATAAAATAACATTTCTACTCTTTTTGGATCGACCATAATCATTCTTACTTCATTCGGTTTATAATTTAAAAGCAAAGAACAAATAATCGAATTCGCACAAACCGATTTTCCACTATTTGTAGCACCAGAAATCAAACAGTGAGGCATGCTAGTAATACTAATTGAAATTGGTTCACCACCAATTGCTTTTCCAGCTGGAACAAAAAGTTTTTCTTTTTTGTTTGGTAAAGATAAAACTAATTCCTTTAATGTTACCATTCCTCGAATTTCATTTGGAACTTCAATTCCAATAGTCGCCGGTTTTCCTGGAATTGGCGATTCTATTCTTAACGAAGTAGCACCTAAAGCGAGTTTAAAGTCTTCTTGTAAATTCATGAACGTATTTGCTCTTACTCCTGGTTGAAGCATAATCTCATAACGAGTAACAGAAGGTCCAATTGTATAATTTGTAATGGTCGCATTTACATTTAACTCTTGCATTTTTTGTGATAAAATATCGGCTTTTTGTCTTGCCAAGTCTTCATTTCGCATCGCATCTATAGAAGCTGAATTATCTTTTAATAAATAAAGAGGAGGTAATTGATATTTATTTGCATCAAATGCTTTTAAATCACATTTTTTTTCTACTTCATCTTCTTTTATATCTTTTATTTCTTCAAAAGAAGAATCATTTGAAGAATAAACAAATGTGTTCGTTTGAGGTTCCTCTTTTTCTTCTTGTTTTAATTCTTTTGAAAATTCTTGGTATTCTCTTTCTTTTTTTAAATATTCATTGGTATTTTGATTTAAGAAATTAGTTTGTACTTCTTCTTTAACAAATAAATTTTGAGTTGACTTATCCAATTGTGGTTCGGGTGATTGATACAAAAAAGATGAATCATTGCTTGTCTTTGAAGAATCGCTAAAATTAGGACGAGCAAAAACTTTTGTTTCATTTAAATCATCAATTACATTTTCAAAATCAGATAACTTTTTATAAGGTGTTGCCTCTTTTACTAACGTTTTGCTTTCAATTGCATCTTCTTTCACATCATCTTGAATTAAAAATACGGAACTTTTAGCAGGCGCTTGAGAAGACATCATTTCTTCTTGCAATTTTTTTTCTTTTTCTTCTTCTAATAAGCGTTGCTTTTCCTCTTGCAATTTTTGTTGTTGCTTTAAATATTCTTCTTTTTTTCTTTCTTGTTTCTCTTTTTTTAGCTTTTTAGACTCAGCCAAAACTTTTTTGAATTTTTTAAACACTTTTATTAATGGTTTTTGGAAAAGTAAATATAAGAAACCTAAAAGTAATAAAATATAAATTGCTAAAGTCCAACCCTCTGATCCTAATAAGGTATTGAAAATAGCCATTAAAAGATATCCTAACCAACCACCACCATAACTACCCACTATATTTTTAGTATCGGCTAAACTTGTTGGTAAAACTGTTTTAAAAACACTTGTAAAATTATGAATGGTAACATTGCGTCCATAAGAAGATAAAGCTAAAATACAAATAAAGCAACAAAGAACTAATACATATTGAATTTTTGAAAACACTTTAAAATTCTTCTTTTTAAAAGTCATGTAAATGCCAATTCCTAATATAAAAAGAACCACAAAAATATAACAAGTTCCAAACATGAAAATAAAAGCATATTTTAAAGCATTTGCAATAACACCTGTATTCGCTATAACTAAAAAAGAAAAAACTATTAAAATTAAGCCAATCATGGCGGTAATGGTTTCTTTATCTTTTGCAGGTTGAGTTTTTTCTTCTTTGATTTTTTGATGTTTATCCTTGGACATTTTTAATCACCTGTCTTCAATTTATTATTATAACAATTTTTTTTATATTTTAAAATATAAAAAACAAAATAGAAACTTTAAAAAAAAGAAAAAGAATGTAAAATAAACTCATCTTACATTCCTTTTACTCTTTATAATTTAAAAGTTTTCTTGATTTTATCGATAAACTTTTCATTTGGCTTATCTTTTTTAACACCTTCTAAGCTACGAAGTTGTTCATATAATTTTTTCTCTTCTTTGCTTACATTAGTAGGTACTTTTACTACAATTTTGATGATTTGATCACCATAATTATCACTTCTTACATCTTTAAAGCCTTTTCCTTTTAAACGAATAGTAGCATTATTTTGAACTCCTGATGGAATATCAACCATCTCTGTTCCATAAATAGTTGGCACTTCACAACGAAGCCCTAAAATAGCATCTGTTGTATTAATTGGAAATTCTAAATAAACATTATTTCCTTCTCGTTTAAAATCAGTGTGTTCTTCAACAATAATTTCGATATATAAATCGCCACAACTTCCACCATTGCGACCAATTCCGCCTTTTCCAGCTAAACGTAATTGACGACCACTGCTAATTCCTTGTGGAATTTTTAAATCATATTGTTCTTTAACTTTAACATATCCTTGTCCATTACATATGCTACAAGATTTTTTAATTCTTTTTCCTGTTCCATTACAAGTAGGACATGTCTTTTCAGAAATCATGTTTCCAAAAATACTTTGTACTTGAGTTTTAACTTTTCCTGTTCCTCGACATGTTGGACATGTTTCAACATCATTTGGTGTTTCTGCTCCACTACCATGACAATGATCACAAGTCTTATAGTAATTGAGCGGAATTTTTAAAGTTACTCCCTTTACAGAATCCATAAAAGAAATGGTCAATGTACGATATTCATCTTCGCCTTTCATTGGTCCATTATTTGCTCTTGAAGAGCCTCTTCTTCCACCAAAGAAACTGCTAAAAATATCGCCTAAATCACCAAAATCTCCGAAATCACCATTAAAATTTGCACCATTAAAGCCACCAGCTGCACTTGGATCAATTCCTGCATGACCATATTGATCATATAATTGTCTTTTCTTTTCATCACTTAAAATATCATAAGCATTTTGAACTTCTTTAAATTTTTCTTCTGCTCCTGGTTCTTTATTCAAATCAGGATGATATTTTTTTACTAGTTTTCGGTGAGCACTTTTAATTTCTTCTTGGGTCGCATTTTTGCTAATCCCTAACACTTCATATAAATCTCTTTTTTCTGCGGCCATATTGTCTTCTCCTTTTATCTAAAATGGGGAGTGCAGCTATTTTCTACACTCCCATTAATTTGAATGTTTTTAAGCGTTGATTGGTTCGTCATCACTTGGTGTATTACCACCATTTGAAGAGTTTTGTTGATTTTGACTTGCTTGCGCTTGTTGTGCTGCTTGTTCAAATTCAGCAAAAGTTCTTTCGTATTCTGGTAATTTATTTTTCAAATCAGCTGGAGATAAATTACTAATATCATTCTTTAAATTTGAAATTGCATCTTTTGTGCGGTTTAATACTTCTTCACTTACAAGATTTCCATGTTCATTTACTCTGTTTTCCATTTCATTGACATAGGATTCTGCTTTGTTCTTTGTTTCTACTTCTTCACGACGTCTTTCATCTGCTTCTTTATTTAATTCAGCTTCTTTTACCATTTTTTCAATTTCATCTTTATTCAAACCAGAAGAACCACTAATTGTGATTGATTGTTCTTTATTTGTATCTAAATCTTTTGCACTAACATTTACAATACCATTTACGTCAATATTGAAAGTAACTTCAATACGAGGTGTACCACGACGAGCTGGACGAATACCATCTAATTTAAATGTTCCTAAAAGTTTATTGTCACGAGCAATTGATCTTTCTCCTTGGAATACTTGAATATCAACAGCTGGTTGATTATCTTCTGCAGTAGAGAAAGTTTGTGATTTTGTTGTTGGAATTGTTGTATTTCTAGGAATTAATACAGTCATTACACCACCAAGAGTTTCAATACCTAAAGATAATGGTGTTACATCAAGTAATAAAACATCTTTAACATCCCCACGGATAATACCCCCTTGAACAGCTGCACCAATTGCAACAGATTCATCAGGGTTGATAGAACGATTTGGTTCTTTACCCAAAATACGTTTAACTGCATCCACAACGGCTGGCATACGAGTTGATCCGCCAACTAATAAAATTTCTGAAATATCATTTGGTTGTAAGTTAGCATCACGTAATGCTTGTTCAACTGGTTTTGTTGTGCGATCTAATAAATGTTTTGTCATGTTTTGGAAATTAGCTCTTGTCAATTTTCTTTCAAAGTTAACTGGTCCTTGAGCCGTCATTGCAATGAATGGAAGCATAATTGTGGTTTCAACCATAGCTGAAAGTTCAATTTTTGCTTTTTCTGCAGCATCTTTTAAACGTTGCATTGCCATCTTATCATTTGCTAAGTTAACATTAAATTCATTTTGAATTTCTTTTAATATCCATTTTTGAACTTCTTCATCCCAGTCATCTCCACCTAGTTTGTTATCACCTGCAGTAGAGATTACTTCAAAAGTGCCATCTCCAATTTCAAGAATAGAAACATCAAATGTTCCACCGCCTAAGTCAAATACAAGAACTTTTTCGTTTCCTTTGTTTTCCATACCATAAGCTAAGGCAGCTGCAGTTGGTTCGTTAATAATACGAACAACATCTAATCCAGCGATCACTCCTGCATCCTTCGTTGCTTGTCTTTGAGCATCATTGAAATAAGCAGGAACGGTAATAACTGCTTTTTCAATTTTTTGACCTAAATTGTCTTCAGCATATTTTTTCATGTATTGTAAAATTTTTGCACTAATTTCTTGAGGTGTTAAATCTTTGTTAATACAATTAATATGCGTTTTTTCATTTGTACCTATTTTTCTTTTAATAGAAGCTACTGTATCAATATTTGTAACCATTTGTCTTTTTGCAGCATCTCCTACAATTTCTTCTCCATTTGCTTTAAAAGCGACAACAGATGGAGTGGTGTTTTTTCCTTCTGGATTTGGAATTACTTTCCATTTGCCATCAGGTTGCATATAACTAACTACTGAATTTGTTGTACCTAAGTCGATACCAATAATAATACTATTTTGTGCCATAATCTATTTCCTCCTAAGCTTGCGCTTGTAACTCTTCTTTATTTTCTTTTTCTTTTTTCTTTGCCCCAACGCTTACCGTTGTTGCTCTTAATAAACGATCATGAAGTTTATAACCTTTTTGATAAATTTTTACAACCTTATCGATTTGGTTTTCATCTTCAACTTCAACTGTATCCATTGCAAAATGAATTTCATGATTAAATTCATCACCTAATTTACATGGGATTTCAACCACGCCTTCTGTTTCTAAGGCTTGTAACATTTGACGATATACAACATCAAATCCCATCACATAATTTTTTACTTCTGCAGGTAAAGTATCTACACTTCCAATTACCATTGAAAAGATATCTAAACTTGGCAATAATTTTTCAACTACTGCTTGAGATTGATATTTTGCCATATTCACATAATCTTTTTGATATTGCTTACGTAAGTTATCCATGTCAGCGAAAAGACGATAATATTTATCTTTCCATTCTTTCACTTCTTCTTGTAAATTTTTCACAAGGTCTTTTTTTTCTTTTTTTGATTTTTTTTCTTCTGTTACTTCAGTTTCAACCTCTTTTTCTGAAGCAACCTCTTTTTCTAATTTTTCTTCTTCCATTTTCATTTCTCCTTATCATTTACAAGTTCATCAATGGAACTAGATAAAAATTCTAACGCATCCATTACTTGACTATAATCCATTCTTGTAGGACCAATAATTGCAATAGTACCCGAATTTGAATTAGATAATTTCAGTTTTGTAGAAACAATCGAAACATCTTCTAGATCGGTCACTTTATTTTCTTTTCCAATTGAAACATTGATGCCTTCATATTCATTATCAAAACTTTTCCAAATATTATTGTCTTCTAATAATTTAGCCACTTTTTTCATTTTTTGAATATCTGCAAAGTCTTTTTGACTTAATAAGTTGTTTTTTCCATAATAAGATATTCTTTCACTTGCAAATTTTAAAAATGCATGGGCAAAAGCATTATAGACAGCTTCATAATTTTTAATATGTTCAGATAAAACAACTTGAATACTTCTTAAGGCAATTTCAGAATCATTCAGCGTCACACCAATAATTCTTTTATTAATAATGCGAATGCAATCTTCTAATTCCTCAATTTTACTTCCACTTGGAATGTTAATCGTTTTATGTTCTACATAACCACTATCTGTAATAAAAATGACGATTGCGGTAGATGAATTAAGACGAATGAGTTCAATTTTAGCAATTCTTTCCTTACTGCCATCAGGTCCCATCACAACCGAAACAAGGTTTGTCATATTTGAAATAATTTGACAACATTCATCAATAATTTGATCGGTATGCATGGTCTTACTATGGTCTTCAATGAAATTTTTTAACTTTGACTTAATAGTTCTTGCCCGATTATCACTTCTTAAATGTTCAATATAATAACGATATCCTTTAACGCTTGGTACACGACCTGCACTTGTATGTGGTTTTTCAATGTAACCTTCTTCTTCTAAATTAAACATTTCATTACGAATGGTTGCACTTGAATAATCTAAATTATATTGCTCAATTAAAGTATTTGATCCAACCGGATGAGCTGTTTTGACAAATTCCTCTACTATTAATTTTAATATGAGAAATTTTCTTGGTATTGTCTCCATTTCATCACCACCCATTAGCACTATATGTTTTTAAGTGCTAACATTATTATACTTACTTCATTTAGCACTGTCAATATTTTAGTGCTAATTTTTTATTTTTTTTCTTTTTATTTTAAAAATAAAATAAAACTCATAAAAAAAGCCTTTAAAAAGGCTAAAAATGTCAAAATAAAAACTTTAACAAAGATTTACTTCATTAAAGTTTATTTCGTTTTTATGCAACTGGAGATAAAGATAAATTTTGAATAAGTGTCTTTAAAGTTTCATTTCCTTCTTGTTCAAAATCAGTTGTTTCTAATAATGCCTTTAAAGCATCAATGGTTGTTTGGTTATTTCCATCTAATTCAATCGTGGTTAAAGCTGTATCTTTAAAAGCATTTTTTTCTACTTTTTTTAAATATCTAGAAATGGTAATTGTTTTTAGATTACTACAGCCTTCAAAAGCTGATTGAGCAATGGAAGTCACTTTAGCAAGTGAAATCGTTGTCAAAGCGGTTGCACCTTTAAAAGCCATCGCTTTAATTTCACTAACTCGAGGTAAGATGACTTCTGTTAAAGAAGTACAACCTTCAAAAGTTGATTCTGGAATAGTAGTAACTACGTTCATATCAATCGTTTTTAAATTAGTCGCATTTTTAAATACATTTGTTCCCATTTTCTTCACATTAGCAAATTTAACGGATTCTATATTAGCATTATTCATAAATAATTCATCACATAAAGAATTCACTAATGAATTAGAAATTTCAACTTTTTGATTGTTTCCACTCATTTCAATTCCAATAGCCCATGTTCCTAACGTAATTAATGTATCTTTCGTAGTGGCTTTATCTTGATAATATTTTGTATCATCAAAAGCATGTGCTCCAATTCTTTGTAAAGAAGATGGAAGAGTAATATTATTTAATGCTACACAACCTGCAAAAGCATTTGCTTCAATCATTTCTAATCCACTATCCATCGTAATTTTTTCAATTGTCTTCGCATTATTAAAGTTAACAGGTCGAATTGAACTCATCCCATATTTAACCCCTGAAGTAGAAACAGTTGGATAAAGAATAACTTCTTTTAAAGATTCTGGAATTTTATCATTTGATTCCACTCCAAATAAATAAGCTAAAGAATAATTTGCTTCTTCTAAAGCATTCTCAGCAAAATAAGTTTCTTGTCCCACAAAAGGAATTTTAATACTCGTTAAAGATGAACAATCTTTAAATAATCCCGAAGGTAATGTAGTAATTGCACGATTAGATGGTAATACAATTTTTTCAACTTTTGTTAAATTAGCAAAAGTATCTTTAAGTAAGGTTTTTGAATTTTCAATTGAAATGTTTTTTAAAGAACTTGGAATTTCATCAAATAAATAAGAAATCGTTTTAGGTGTATTTTCATCACTGCCAACAAAGTTTAATGTTAAATTATTTAAAGAGGTACAACCAGCAAATATTCTTTCTCCATATTGGGTAGCTTGTGAGCTAATAGAAGCAATTTGTTGACAATCTTTATATACTTCATTTCCTAGTTTCATTTTATTCGTTAATTCAAGTGATTTTAATGCTGTCTTTTCAAAAGCACGATCTCCAACAAAAATTTCTTGAGTCGCTGGATAAAGAATTGAACTTAAGTTTTCACAAGAAGAAAAAGCTTCTTCTTTAATTTCTTTTACATTTTCACCCATGATTACATTATGAATGGCACTTATATTTTTTAAAGCACCTTTTGCAATTGATACAACTTTTTTGCCTAATATTTCATTTGGAATTGTAATATCTAATTTTTTATTTTTTTGATTATATTGAATGCCTGTAATTTCAATACCGCCATTTACATTTTGGTAATCAAATTCATAACTATATGTTTTTGTTCCTTTTGCTACCGAAGTACATCCACTTAGTAAACTTAAAAACAAACAACTGGTTAAAATCATTTTACTACTTTTTTTAATCATGTGCTTACCTCCACATTTTCATCAATTATATACCTATTTTAGCAATATTTTTATAATTTATCAATATCAATTAATGCTTATCTTTATTTAATTTTAAAGATTAAAAAAAATATCCACAAAAATGTGAATATTTTTATCTACTATTTTTTATTTTTACCTTTTTTAAATATTTTTTTGTACCAAGGCAATTTTTTCTCATTTTCTTTTTCTTTTAAAAGATCACGTAATTCTTCTGTATGAATAAATCCAGTTTCTTCATTTTTATCCACTTTTTTTTCTTCTGCCATGTTTTCACCCCTATTTAAAAAATGAACTACCAACTTCATAAGAATCATCTAATATGATAATTCCTTCTCCTTTTTTATATCCTTCTAAATTCAATTCATATCCTGAACATATCATACCATAAGATTTGACATTGCGCAAGATATTTGGCTCAATATAAGTTCCATCAAACATCATCGTATTTGGTTTTGCAACCACCACTTTTATGTCTTCTTTTATATTTTTTGCACCACATACAATCGTTAAAATTTCATCCTTTACATCGACTGTTGTAACATGCATATGGTCAGAATCAGGATGAGGAAGGCAAGTAAGTACTTTTCCTACCACGATATTTTCTACACCTTGTAAAGTGATTGGTTCAAAACCTTTTTCTTTTAAAATGGTATTCACTTTTTCTTGCAAAAGATTAGATGGGTGCATAATAAGCCCTTGTGGCAAGTCTAATTCTAACTCCAATAGGTTAAAACCGATAATCTCATCTTTTTGATTATATAAAGCGACAACATTTTGATTTTGCTTCGTATAAACTGTTTTTTGGTTAGAACCATGATTGATTAACAAATGATTGTTTATATAAAATGCAAAACTCATTTTATCGACCTTCCTTTAATAGTTTTTGATAAACTTCTTTATTTATTTTCTTTAAAGCTATTTTTAAAAATTGAATATTTGCTAAATAATCATTTACATCCATGATAGATGAATTTGAATGAATATTTCGAGCGCAAATACAAGAAGTTAAAGTTAAAATTCCATTATTTGTTTTATGGATTATACCCGCATCCGTTCCCCCATTAGAAGCAAAATATTGATATGGAATGTGATATTGATCACAGATTTTTCTTTGAAAATCAATAAGTTGTGGAAAAGCAATCATATTTCCATCAATAAAACGAACAAGCAAGCCTTTTCCAAGTTGTCCTAATTCTTGATCACTTTTTAAATCATTGGCTGGAGAGCAATCCACAACGATGGCTAAATCCGGTTGAATCATTTGCGCAGCAGTTGTCGCTCCTCTTAGTCCTACTTCTTCTTGAACATTTAATCCAATATATAACTCATAGGGTAATTCTATATTTTTTAAACCTTTTAATAATTCTACTAATGTTGCACAACCCATTCGATCATCTAAGGCTTTGGCTAAAATTCGATTGTCATTTAAGATTTCAAAAGATCCATCGACAATCATCGTATCACCAAATTGAACATTGTGTTTTAAAGCATCTTCTTTATTTAAAAAACCAAAGTCAGCAAGCATTTGTTTTATGGCTACTGGTTTTCCTTTTTGATCATCGGATAATAAATGAGGTGGAATTGCACAAATCGCTCCTTTATACATTTTTTGATCTCTTGTAAATAAGGTTACTCTTTGTCCCATCAAAATTTGATTCCAAATACTCGTTTCTTGAAATTGAATAAGACCTTGAGAAGTAATGTTTGATACTTTTAAAGCAACTTCATCACTATGGGCACAAACCATTACTTTTAAAGGATTTTCTTGTGTGGTATGCTTAACACCATAAATAGAACCTAAATTATCATAAATAATCTCATCACAATATGCTTGTAAATATTTTTTCATGATTTGAGTAATGTTTTTTTCATGTCCAGATGCTCCATAAGCATCACAAAATTCTTTTAATAGTTGAATTTGATTTTTCTTAAGTGGCATATTACTCCTCCTTTGAATTAATTTTGATAACACAACGATAAATCGGTTGATTCAAACTGCGAAAACGAGCTTCATATTCGCTAATAAAATCACCAGAAATGGTTTGATAATCATAAGATAATTCTACTATTTCATAATTTCTTTCTTTAAAAGATTCAAGCCCAAATTCAAATAGCATTAAATTATCGGTTTTAAAAGCAATTTGACCATCTTTTTTTAACAATTGTTCAAATATTTGTAAATGAAATGGATGAACTAAACGTCTTTTTTTATACCCACTTTTAGGCCATGGATCACTAAAGTTTAAAAAGATTTTACTGATAGAGTGATGTGGAATTAATTCCACTAATTGTGCAGCTGGAACTTGTAGTAATTTAACATTTTCAATATTTGTGTTTACAATTTTTTTTAAAGCAATGGCAAAAACAGATTTATTTAACTCTACGCCAATATGGTTAACATGAGGATAATATTGACAACTTTGAATAATAAAGTCCCCTTTACCAATCCCGACTTCTAAGTAAGTTTCTTGATTGTTTAAAAAAGAAGTTTCTTGATGATAAAGATAATCGGCATGGTCTAAAATAAATTGGTCTGCCCACGGTTTATTTCTCCCTCTCATAATTAACGTACCTTATTTTGAATTTCAAATTGCAATTTTTTAATAAAATCTTTTAAAGTGTAAGTCGTTTGTTCTTGACTGCCAAACTTACGCACTTTAATCGTTTTATTTTGAATTTCTTCATCGCCAATTACAACTTGATAAGTAACTTTTTTAACATTTGCTTCACGAATTCGATATCCTAATTTTTCATCTCTTGCATCAACATGAGCACGAATATTTGCTTTTGTTAATGCTTGTTTGATTTTATTTGCATAAGCTAAATGGTATTGATTATTAACCGGTAAGACAACTACTTGTTTTGGCGCTAACCACAATGGAAAAGCCCCTGCGAAATGTTCAGTAATAATTCCAATAAATCGTTCAATGGATCCAAGTAATGCGCGGTGTAACATAATTGGACGTTTTTTACTACCATCTTTATCAATATAAGAAATATCAAATCTTTCAGGTAAATTCATATCTAATTGAATCGTTCCACATTGCCAAATACGACCTAATGAATCTCTTAATTTAAAATCAAGTTTTGGTCCATAAAAAGCACCATCTCCTGGATTAATAATAAACTTTTTACCCGACGCTTCACAGGCTTTAGCCAAAGCCTTTTCGGCTTTATTCCAAACTGAAATTTTCCCAATATATTTTTTTTCTGGACGAGTCGATAATTCAATGTGATAATCTAAACCAAAAATAGAATAAATGCGGTCATATAAAGAAATTAAACTTTTTACTTCTTTTTGAATCATATTTTCACTCATAAAAATATGTGCATCATCTTGTGTGAAAGTACGTACTCTAAATAAACCATTTAAAGCACCACTTGCTTCATGACGATGAACTAAACCTAATTCGCCTAACTTTAATGGAAAATCTTTATAAGAATGAATATTATTTTTATAAACGAGTAAACCACCTGGACAATTCATCGGCTTAATCGCAAATTCATATTTATCGATTTCAGAGGTATACATATTTTCACGATAATTTGCCCAATGTCCTGAAATTTCCCATAAAGCTTTATTTAACATAATGGGCGTTTGAATTAATTTGTAACCTTCTTTTAAATGCTCTTCCACCCAAAAGTTTTCAAGTTGACGACGTAAAATCATTCCATCTGGTAACCAAAAAGGAAAACCAGGACCATATTCACTTAACATAAATAGTTCTAATTCTTTTCCTAATTTACGATGATCTCTTTTTTTGGCTTCTTCAAGGAAATTTAAATAATCTTGTAAACTTTGCTCATCTTCAAAACAAACACCATAAATTCTTTGTAACATTTTATTATTACTATCGCCTTTATAATAAGCTCCACTTGTCTTTAATAATTTAAAATGTTTTAAAAGTTTTACTGTTTCTACATGAGGTCCTTTGCATAAATCAACAAAATCACCTTGGCGATAAGCACTAATTTCTGCGCTGTCATCTAAATTTTCAATTAAATCCATTTTATAAGGATCATCTTTAAACATTTCAAAAGCTTGTTTCTTCGTTAACACTTCTCGTGTAATTCTTTTGCCATCTTTGGCAATTTTTTTCATTTCCTTTTCAATACTTGCTAAATCTTCTTCTTTAATGACAGCTCCATCTAAATCCATATCGTAATAGAATCCATCTTCAATTACAGGTCCTACCCAAAATTTCGCTTGAGGATATAAATGTTTTACTGCTTGTGCTAATAAATGAGCACAACTATGATTTAAAACATGTAATCTTTCATCTTCTTTAATATTTATCATTTTTAACACTCCTTTTTGTAATAAAAAAAAACGTCCTTGATTTTCATCTAAGGACGCTTATAGACGCGGTACCACCTTAGTTCATATTAATTATTTAATATGCCCTTCATTCTTCTTTAACGCAGAAGATACGCTACGATTAAATAGAGCTATGAAGGAGTATTCTTATCTTTTACCTAAAAATCTTCCACCATTGATTTTTTCTCTATAAGGTAAGCTAAATAAGACATTGTCTTCAATCTTTGCTACAAAAATATTATAAACTTATTTTTTTTAAATAGCAATATTTATAAAAGGATTATTTATGCGATTATCTTATTTTATAAGAATATAATGCAATTAATTCACAGCGTGGTGTTGAAAACTCTTCATACTCCACTAATTCTTCACGATAACTACCATAAAACTTATCAACTAATAGCATTTCATTTTTTTCTGTACAAGACTTGTCTTCATGAATAACATATTCAATGTTTTCACCCAAATTATAAATAAACATATCTTCTGCAATTAAGCTTACTTTTGTATCACACGGATAAATCATCGCTTTGATTTCTAAAATTTTTGCTTTATCTACCAAAACATGGTCTATGTTAGTATATTGTTTATCTTTATAATATACCTCTAAAATATCTCCAGCAATAAAGTTTTTTTCTTTTAAAGAAAGATTATTTTTATTATATATTGTAAATTTTTTTAACTCTTTAGGAAAGTTTAAAATCGCTTTGTTTTCAATATATTCTTCCTGTAATTGAATTTTTTTGCAAGGCAAACGATTATTCAGTTTTTGTTTTGTAAATATCCAATAAGTTCCTAAACCCAAACAAATAAAAATGATTAATATTAAAAAACTAAATTTTATGATGCGTATTTTTTTTTGACATGCCCTTTCTCCTTTCATCTTTAGTCTCAAAAAACACTTACTAATTTTAATATAGAAAATATGCATAAATAAGTCAACAAAATAGTATAGTGTTGTCAATTATAGTGTATCACTTTTGATAATGTATTATCTTTTAAGGACATTTATACTATCTATAAGAGGTGATTTGTTTGGAATTGAGCATTGCTGATAGAATTAAATTATTAAGAGAAAGAAATCATTATACACAATCCGAACTAGCCCGTAAGTTAGGAATTACTCGTTCAAGTGTTAACACATGGGAAATGGGCATTTCTATTCCAAGTACTTCAACGATAATCCAATTAGCGGATTTATTACACACCACTACCGATTATTTGTTTGGTCGAGAGCAAAAAGAAACAATTAATGTAACTTCTCTTAATGAACAAGAAAAAGAAATTATCTATCAACTGATTAATTATTTTAATCAACAAAAATCAAAATAATATGCTGTTAATAAAGTAAAATATTCATAACAATTAGAAAATTAATTTGAAAAAAGGAGATAAATTTTATTTCCTTTTTTATTGTTAATCCACTACATTTGTAATAATATTTAAAACTGATTCTTCCATTTGATGTATTAATTGCATCTTATTAAAAATAACGTTTGCAATTTTTTCTTTTTTTGTTAAAGAGTATCTTACAAAAAGTAATTTTATATCATTTGCATTTTTTTCAATTTGATTCAAATAATCTAATTTATTTAAAAGATTTCTTTTATTATCAAGTTCTTTAACCATTAATTTAGTTCTTTTACAAAAAAATAATTTATGTTCTATAAAAATTCCAATTCCTGTTGGATCAATATTTTCTTTATTATTCATTTGATTAAATATATGATTTGCAAATTCTTTCGAAGCTGAAAGTCCATAAAATTTAATCAATCTTTTAGGATGAAATTTAAAATCATCTAAATCATATGATTCTGATTTTAAATAAAATCTATATTTTTCTTCTATATTTGAAATATAAAATCCAGGCCAATAATCTTCTGCAAAAGAAATTTTTTGGAAAAAATCTGATTTTGATGAAATAATAGATTTATATAATTCTTGACTATGAATATAAATGTCTCCATATTGCCCATCATCTTGTTTATAACCTAATCCATAAAATATATCCTTTAAAGAATCATAACCATATACCAAAAAACCATGAGGCGCATGTTTTATTTTATAATTTTTTTCATTCGGCACATAAAAACAATCCGTCCAAAAAATATAATAAAATCCTTTTCTTATATTTTTTTTAATTTCATTAATTATTTGCTTGAACTCATATTTGTAACAAAAATATTTTTCAACTCTTAAAAAATTTAATGATTGATAGTTAAGTTCATGAAAATCAAATGGACATATATCTTCTGGAGCATATATTAATTGAACAAAAACATTGTATACATTTTCAATATAATCATGCGCACAAATAATGCTTAAAGGAAGCGCATAATGTAAATATGTTTTAATTGGAGGATTTTTTTCAATAGGATTGATATATTTCATTTTAAAGTCTCCTTTTACTATTTTTTAAATAAAGAAACTAATAATATTATCAAAGATTTCCTTTAATGCGATATTATCATCTAAAAAAGCGACTGGAATATTAGGAAAATTAATTTTTAATTCATTCAAAATTTTTTGTCTTTCTTCTTCAGTAATTAAAGAGTTTTTATTATTAACATTTTTTAGTGGAAATACGATAATACCTGCTATATGACAATCGTTTAACGATGTCATAAACGAAATGGATTTTTTAATGTAATTTATATCATCTTCACAATGTATGTTTAATGTTATGACATCTGGGTTTATAGCAGCAAAATAACTAAAATTTTCTAATTGGATATTTTCGACACTATTATAATTTCTTGACAAAATATTTGCTTGCGATCCAATAATAATCATGTCAAAGTTTTTTTCGTCAATTAAATGTAGTCGATAATTTATATTTGAAATTAATTCTCTATGTGTAAATTCGATAAGATTTGAATTGTATCCACAATGAATACAATCTTTTGCTCCAAATAAAAAAGAATTCGGTTCACTTCCTATAAATGCAATGTTGTATTGACGATTTTCTAAATAAGATTTAAGCTTTACTTGAAATGTAAATTTTCCTTCTTTAGACCCTGTTCCACACGAAAGTAAAATAGGGGTATTAAATTTGAATAGTTTTCCCATAAGTAAAGATAAACTTTCAATTTTCTTGAATTTAGGGGTAAAATACAAATTATTTTCAAACTTTAAATCATCATACGAAATAATTTTCTTGTTTTTTTTAATACACATTTTAATAATAGAATAAATATTTTCTTGAATCTTAGAATTATATCGATTAATATGTCCAATCAAAAGCGTATCAAATGATTCAATTTCCAATTTTTCAATATTTTTGACAATATAATCCTTTCCATTTAACTTATAAATGTAATTTAAGTTTGAATTTACTCTTCCACTCTCTTTAAAATCATAAAAATCCACAATATTTATTGGAATATCATTCACTAATCTTAAAATATTTTGATTTTCTTTGCTAAAAGGAAATATAGCAACTTTCTTTGATTTTATATATTCTAAATTAAAAGGTGTGTGTATAATAGTAGATTCCTTAAATTTAAATAAATATTTTGCATTAATTTCTAGTTCTTTATAAACATTAAATTGTTTTTTTATAATAATATCATATAAAATCCTTGTAAAATTAGCACATGCAAAACTTGTCCCCCATACACTTTCAAAAATTTTTTCTTTTTTATTTACTCTTTGAATACTTCCATATGCTAAAATATTTATAAATGGATTATTTTTTAAAAATATATAATCGTCAGTTTTTTTTAGATTAAAATCACAGTCTACCCCGAAAACACAATCAAAAAAAGCAGGATAAGATATCGATTTATCATTGTTAAATGCACAATTAATAAATATATTTCTTTTTCTAATTTTTTTACAAATATTATATAATCTATTTGAAGTTACTACGCTTACTCCTAAACTAATGTTAATTATTTTACATTTCAAAAACTTATAAATATAATTCAATATATAAATCAATTGATTTTCTGAAATAATTTCGTCTTTAT
>CAJJXN010000008.1 GCA_905197115.1 uncultured Bacillota bacterium
AACATCCATTTCGAAACTGGTGCCACTTTCATGTCTTGTCCACTTCGATTAATTTTGTCTGAAACAATGATTGTTGCACTACAAAAACTAACGGTAATAGTACTAGTAGATAAAATCGAAGAAATTAGCCATGCAGCCACAAAACTTTCTTTTGTTTTCGCTGGAACAATCATATTTCCAGTAGCTAGAATTTGATCAAGCGATTGCATATATACATTTTTTAAAAACAATAAAAACAAAAGTAATAATATGAAAGGCGTAATTAAAGACATAAAGAAAGTAACTTTATCTTTAAAGTATAATTTAACATTTCTTTTTACTAAATTATAAAAAACATTTGTCATTTTAATCACCAATATCCTTTCCAGTCACATTAATAAATACATCATCCATATCCCCTTTATATACTTCAAAATCATCAAAAAATTCAGGATAAGCGATGATTAATTCTTTTGCTTGATTTGGTGATGTGAGTTGTAAAATGTAATACTCTTTTTCATTTTTATATTTTCCTTCAAATATAGTTTCAAATTGTTTGATTAATTCTTCACTCAAATTATTTTTATATACCTTTATATAATCTTGTGTATACTTTTCTTTTAATTCAAAGGGTGTTCCGGAAGTAACAATTTTACCTTCATCAATGATAATTACATAATCACTTTGAGCTGCTTCTTCCATATAATGCGTTGTTAAAAATATCGTTAATTTTTCTTTTTTTCGTAAATCATTTAAATATTCCCACATTAATTTTCTTGTCTTAGGATCTAAACCCGTTGTCGGTTCATCTAAAATAATAATTTTAGGATGGTGAATTAAAGCTCGTGCTAAATCAATTTTTCTTTTTTGCCCACCGGAAAGTTTATTTAAAGGTCGATGCAAAAATTCTTTAAATTCAAGTTGACAACTTAATTCGTGAATTCTTGCCTTTAATTCACTTGTTTGAATATTGTAAAGTTTTCCTCTAAAAAATAAATTATCATATACACTTAAAGGCATATCTAAACCCGTAGACTGAAACACGACACCAATCTCTTGCTTTACATCCATACTATGATTATCAATTGAATGTCCATTTACATAAATCTCACCATTATCCATTGGAATCATTCCAGTAATCATGTTAATTGTAGTAGATTTTCCAGCACCATTAATCCCTAAAAACGAGAAAAATTCGCCTTCTTTTACAATAAAAGAAATGTCATCTACAGCTTTAATGTCATTAAAATATTTTCTCACATTTTTTACTACAATAATTTCTTCACTCATTTTGTCCCCTCCAAAACATTTTTAGTATATCATTTTTATCATCATTTATATATCTAAAAAAGATAAGTTACTCTCTCCCATATTTTTGAGTTAACTCTTTAATAAAATCAAATAGATGCTCGTTTAAGTTTTCTTTTAAAACACGATATTGCCAATTATTACTCGCTTTTCCAGGTGTGTTCATACGCGAAGTTTCATTTTGTTTTAAAATATCTTGTATTTGTAAAATAACCACATTTGCATTAGAAGCATACAAATCTTCTAATACTTTTTGATAAATTTCTTCTATTTGTTTACATTGATAATAATCTTGCATATTTTTAAGTCCGACTTGATTTTCTTTTTCATATCCAAAAAATGTATTATTATCATGACTGCCTAAATAACCAATACAATTATTTTCAAAATTTTTGGGTAAATAAGGATGATTATTATCTAATTGGTCAAAAGCGAATAAAACAATTTTTAAACCTGGTAAATGAAAGTCATTTTTTAAATTTTTCACTTCTTCTGTTATAATCCCTAAGTCTTCTGCTATCAAAGAAATATTTGGAAATAATTCAAATACTTTTTTAAAAAAATCATGATCGGGCCCTTTAAACCACTTTCCATTTAAAGCCGTTTTATCTTCAAACGGAATTGCATAATAAGCCTCAAAGCCTCTAAAATGATCCAAGCGAATGTGATCATATAATTGATTATGATGAAATAATCTTAACATCCACCAATGATAACCTTGTTTTTTCATATTCTCATAATGATAGATTGGATTTCCCCATAATTGTCCTGTTTCACTAAAATAATCTGGAGGCACTCCTGCAACAAGAGTTGGATAATATTGACTATTTAACTTAAATTGATCTTTATTAGCCCACACATCGCAACTATCTAAGTTTACATAAATTGGACAATCTCCAATTATTTGTATATGGTTTGCATTCGCAAAAGCTTTTAATTTCAAATATTGTTTAAAAGCGATGTATTGACAAAAAACATAAAAAAGAATAATATCTTGATTTTCCTCTTTGTATTGGTTGATTGTTTTTTTGTACTTATTTTTGAATTCTTCATCCCACTTTAACCATTCTTTTCCGTTAAAAGTTTTCTTTAAAGACATAAAAAGAGCATAATCTTCGAGCCAATACTTTTGTTTTTTATAAAACAATAAAACATCTTTTTCTATTTTTTTATAACCGTTTTGATAAGCCAACCATAAAATTTTTTCTTTATTTTGATAAATTAAACCATAATCAACTTTATCTTCCTGAATACTCCAATTCAAAGATTCAACATCTTCTGTTTTTAAAAATTGATCATTAATTAACATGGTTAAATCAATAAAATATGGATTTAACGCAAAAGTAGAAAAAGATTGGTAAGGAGAATCTTTATACCCTGTTGGCGAAAGAGGCAAAAATTGCCAATATTTTTGTTTGGCTTTTTTTAATAAACGAACAAAATTATAAGCTTCTTTACCAAAAGTTCCAATTCCATATAAAGATGGCAAAGAACTTATGTGCAATAACACACCACTTCCTCGCTCCATTTTATCACCTACCGTTCAATTTTATTTTCGACTTCTTTTAATTGTTTTATAAAATTTTGATCTATTATTTGATTTTCTTGGATTTTGCCATTAAATAATGGTCCTGTTAAAAATTTTGCATTCATATCAAACATTTTTTCATATTGATATAAATTATTGATATCTACGCCAATAATTGTTAAATGATATTGATTTGCAATTTGCTCACTCGTTTGTAAAGAAATGCGATAGTGTGTAGAATCAAATGAAGCATCTAAAACTTTTTCAAAAATCATCATAAATTTTAATTTATTGTAAATAATTTCGTTTAAATATATGTTTTGAAAGTTTGTTATAGCGATTCCAAATTGAATATGATTATTTTCAATATTACCTTTAATAATTTTTTCTAAAGTGACTAATGTTGTTTCTGTCACATCTAAATTTTCAAAAGAAATCATCAATCTTAAATCTATTTTTTTATATTTTTCATTCGACGCATACGCTTCACAAAAACGTGATAATTGATTGTGATGAACGACTAAATATATTATTTTTTGAGAAGAATATGCTAAAATTCTATCCAAAATTTGAATAAAAAATTTCTTTCTTTCTCCAATTTCTTGAGCTAACATTAAAAATTTTTCTGTTGTCAAATCTAAATCTTTATTAATAAAATACTCTACTTGATATCCTTCAATTTGTTTTGTTTGCACATCAATCATAGGATGAAATGTCAAATCAAATTTACCTTCTTCAATAACTTTTTTTACATTAGATAAAAGTTCCACTTTATCTTTTTCAATAATAGAAAGTTCCTTATCAAAAAAACGAATTTTATCTGCAAAAAATCTTCTTTTTAAGCATTGATTGAGTGCGATTTCTGATTTTTCTAGACAATCTAATAAATCTTCTTTTCCAACAATCATGGCACCTGCAAAAAAAGTAATATTAAAATTTCCTTTTCCTACTACAAGATTTCCAGAACAAGTTTGCAAAACTTTTTTTAACTTTTGCTTTACTTTAGCAAAAGAAACAACTTTGGCAAAAAATAAATGAAATGTAGCTTCTTTACTTTGACAAATTGCCATATCTTCTTCCATAATCGCTTCTAAACGATTTAATATTTCATAGTCTATTAATTTGATAAAATCATCTTTAAAATCCTTAACGATGGATTCATATTCTTTGTACTTAAAGGATGCAATACAAGCATATTCATTATCTAAAGTTAATTTCAATAATCTTTGTGTGTTTTCATAAAAAGATTCAGTATCATATAAGGCTAACTTCTTTTCATAATCTTTAATCATTTGGCTAGAGACTGTAATATCTTGTGCAATGATAAAATACTTATTATTTTCTTTAATATAATTTTGTAAACTACACCGATAAAGTCTTTTATTCCCTGCTTCATCATACATTTGTAACTCAATTCGTCGATAGTTTCCATATTCACTATTATCATGGATAAAAGCTAACCAATCGGTCAATTTCTTTAAATTTTCCGAGTCAAAGGAATAAGTAAATTCATCATAATTCACAATTTTACTTTTATTATTTGTTTCATATACATAATAAGTTTCAACTGTTTTTTGGTTCATATCAATGACAAAAGATAAACGAATGCTTTTTTTCTCATTCATTATCTCAGCAAAAGTTGGATGTTTCTTTTTTAAATGGTTTATTAACAAAAGAAAAATACAAATCATAGCACTTAAAATAAGTAATCCACAAATTACCCATTTTATAATTTCTAGTGTTGTCCATTTTACAAATAACATATTTTATCCTCCTTTTAATCTATATATAATTCAATTATATCACTTGGGGCTAAAAAACGATAATTTAACATATTACAGCCGATTCCTTTAGAAACAATTAAATACTGTTGGTTTTTCTTATAAGCACCTTTTAAATATTTTTTTCCATGTTTTGGATTATAAATTGGTGGACAAAATGGCAAACGAATTTGCCCTCCATGGGTGTGTCCTGATAAAACAATATCTACTCCATTAATATTATCAAAGTAATCTCCTTGATGAACCATTACAATTTTATAATCACTTTCATTTAAATTTTTAGGCAATAGTGGCTGATGATATTGTCCTTCTTGTAAACCAATTATTGAAAAAGTCTTATTTTTGATGGTTAAAACAGTTTCTTCATTTTCTAATTTCTTAAAAGTCATTCCCAATGAAAGAATATCTTTTTCTTCTTGAGTAATTCCTTTTTCTTTTTTAAATTCATGATTCCCATTCACTTTAAAACATAGTTTATCATCAAAGCGCTTAAATAAATCTTCTATGTCTTGTTTTTTAAAATATTTTGCCGTTTTATATCCAATCAAATCGCCACCAAATAAGTAAATGTCTGCATTTTGCTTTAAAATAAAATCAATTTTATTTTTCAATTTTTTTCCTTTTAATATTTTTCCTATATGCAAATCACTAAAAAATAAAACTTTTACGGTTTGATGATTATTAATTGGCTTTTTTATTTTAGTAAGTTGTTTAAAATGATAATGAAAACGTATAATTCTTGTTTTTTTCACTTCAAATAGAGAACCATATAAATAAACACAAATGCTTAGGAATAAAATAATCCCTAAGCATAGTAATCCAATTTGTAAAGAAGTCATCTTATTTCTCCTTTTATTTCTTCTAAAATAGTTGGAGAAATACAATATTTTTTTTGACAAAAATTACAAACAATTTCAATATCTTGATTTTCTAAAATCATCTCTTCTATTTCTTTTTTATCTAATTTTTTTAATAAAGTTTTGGCATACTCTAAGCTGCAATTGCATTTAAATTGAACAGGATAAGATTCAATTAATTCAGCATCATTAAATAAATGCAAAATCATTTCTTTTGCACCATATTCTTTTAATAAATCCGAAACCGAATGGATTGATTTTAATAAATTTTCGACATATTGGTATGCTTCTTCACTTGCATTTGGTAATAGTTGAATAATAAATCCACCTGATTGAAGAATTGAATAATCAACATCAACCAATACTCCTAAACCAACAACTGTTGGCGTTTGTTCACTCATACCAAAATAATAACTTAAATCTTCTCCAATTTCACCACTTATTAATTCACAACTTCCTTCAAAAGGTTCTTTTAAATTCAATTGCTTTTTGACAGTTAATAAACCCATATCTCCAACTGCTTTGCCCACATCTAAATGTCCATTTTCTTTTAAAGGAACATCACAAAGAGGATTTTTGACAAATCCTCTTACATTTCCTTTTGCATCTGCTTCTGCTTTTAATTCAGCTAATGGTCCATTTCCTTGAATAGAAACCAAAAGTTTTTCATCATTTTTGAGCATTCCACCCATCATTAGTGTACCACTCATTAATCTTCCAATTGCAGCTATTGCAACTGCAGAGCAATTAACATTTTCTAAATAAGCATTTAAAACTTCTTTTGAATCTACACTATAAACACGAATTTCTTTATGAAAAGCTAAAAACTTATAAAGCATATTATTGTTCTTCTTTCTTTTCTGTTTCTTGGCTTTGAGATGGTGAATCTTCTTTTTGATTCATCGCATTTTTTTCTTGTAAAGCTTTATATTCATCTAACGAACCATGTTCAATTAGATAATCAATTTCTTCAGCCGTAATTGTTTCATATTTTAATAATGTTTCTGCAATTAAAATCAAAATATCTTTATTTTCCATGATACAATCTCGAGCCGTTTTTAAACAACTTTCGATAATTTCACGAACTGCTTTATCAATTTCATTGGCTACTTCACCTGAGATGCGAGTACTTCCGTAATCTCTTCCAAGGAAAACTTGTCCACTATCTTTTTCATATTGAACCGGTCCTAAAGGAGACATTCCTAATTCTGTAACCATTACTCGAGCTATACTTGTTGCTCTTTCAATATCACTATGTGCTCCTGTTGTGACATCATCAAAAAACACTTCTTCGGAAGCTCTTCCAGCTAAATAAGATGTAATTTTTGCTAAAAGTTCACCTTTTGTTTGGAGCATACTTTCATCTTTTGGTGTCATTAATACATATCCACCTGCGTCTCCACGTGGAATAATTGTAATTTTTTGTACCGTTTCACTTAATGCAACTTTTAATCCTATAACAGCATGTCCTGCTTCATGATAAGCTACCATTCGTTTTGCACGATCACTAATCACTTTTGATTTTTTGGCAGGTCCACCCATAACGCGGTCCACAGCTTCATCAATATCTGATACACTGATTTTATCTCTTTTATTTCGAACTGATAAAATAGCCGCTTCATTCATAACATTTTCAAGCTCAGCTCCACTAAATCCAGGAGTTTTTTTCGCAATGGACTCTAAAGATACATCACTAGCTAAAGATTTATTACGAGAGTGAACTCTTAAAATCTCAACTCTACCTTTTAAATCCGGCAAATTCACGTCAATTTGTCTGTCAAAACGACCTGGTCTTAATAACGCTGGATCTAAAACATCAATTCTATTGGTTGCAGCTAGCACAATAATTCCTGAATTATTTTCGAAACCATCCATTTCTACTAATAATTGGTTTAATGTTTGTTCACGTTCATCATGTCCACCACCAAGGCCTGTTCCTCTTTGTCTAGCAACTGCATCAATTTCATCAATAAAAATGATACATGGAGCAGTTAAACGAGCTTTTTTAAACATATCTCGCACACGGCTTGCCCCTACACCAACAAACATTTCTAAGAAATCACTACCTGAAATATAATAAAATGGTACACTTGCTTCACCAGCAACTGCTTTTGCTAATAACGTTTTCCCTGTTCCAGGAGGTCCCTTTAAAATAACACCTTTCGGAATACGAGCACCTGATTTTGCATATTTACGTGGATTTTTTAAATAATCTACAATTTCTTTCATTTCTTCTTTTTCATCTTCACAACCCGCTACATCGTTGAAATGAATTTGAGAAGCATCTTCTAAGCGAGCTTTTGATTTTCCAAAATCAAAAGTATTTTTGCCGCCTCCTTGGGCATTGGCAATTTTACCAATTAAGAAATAAGCTAAAAATCCTACAATAATGATTGGAATTAACGATTTTAACATATCAAGCCAGAAATTTGGTTCAGTTGTATCCACGATTCCTGTAGGAATGGTTTGATTATTTTTTGTCTCGATTTTTAAAATTGCATTTGCATTATTGATCCAACTTTTAATTTGACTTACTTCATCTCCACCATCGTTAGCAATAAATTCATAATAAGCACGATAATAAAAAGTTGTATTCTTTTTGTTTATCACTTTTGATAATTTAAAATCCATGATAAAAGTAGTTTTTATTGGACCTACTTTAAATTCTATTCCTTCAATATTTTTTAAACGAGCAACATATTCTTCATAAACTTTTAATTCATCTGCTGTCAAATCTTCTTTATTTTTATCTTCTATCAATACTTCACAAGTTAAGTATTCTTTGACATCATTTTGATTCCAAGAAATACTTTCTCGTCTTTTACCACTCATTGTAACTGCTAAGACAACAACTAAAACAATAATCATTGCCCAAAATAATAAGTATTTCCATAATGAAGACTTTTTATTTCGTGGTCCATAAACGTTTGGATTATTCATTTCTTCTTCATCTCCTTTGCTATAAATGTTTTAAAAACATTTATCTTGTTTTATATTCTACCACAAAAAAATTATTTTGTGTTAATTTTAATTTAAAATAACGATAAATTCCACTGACAAACAAAATTTTTCCATCTTTATTTTCAATTACTGGTATTTTCCATCTTTCATCTAAAGGTATCTTTTTATCGATAAAAAGGCGAGTTATTTTTTTCTTTCCATTTGAAAGTTCAATTATATCATCCTTTTTATAACTTCTAATTTTTATAGGAAAATCTTCTGTAGACAAATAAATCCCTTGCATTTTATAGCCTTGTGACTCCGTTTTAAAGTATGGCGTCGTCAATAATTTAAATTCAGATAATTGATAGCAATAACTATTTTCTTCTTCTAATTCTTTAAAAAGAACCACATTATATGCTTTAATCATATAATAGTTCTTTTCTATTTTATGCTTTAAATTAGGTTTTTCACTCTTAAAAAAACTCTTTAATTTCGACAAAATATTTTTATTAATCCATTTTTGATAAGAAGTATCCACCACATGATGTAAAAAAATTTGTAAAAATAAATCATCTTTTTTTTCTAGTTCTGTCAATAAATACACATTCGTAGTTTTTAAATATTCCTTTACTTCTATTTGTTTTTCTTTTAATTTTTTTTCATCGTTTATGGCTTGATTAAAAATTTTTTCTTTATCTTCATTTAAAAGTTGATTTCGAATGACATTTCGTGGATAAATAAAAGAAAAATTACTTTTATCAATTCGATACGGAACTTGATTTTTTAAACAATAATCTAATAATTCATTTTTATAATCATTTAATAACGGGCGATAAACTTTCATCTTTTTGATTATTGTTTCATTTAAAATTAAATACGATTCATTTATGACGTTTCTTTGTTTTTTTAACAAATAGGTCTCAATTAAATCGTCTTTTTGATGAGCCACAAATAAACCATCGCATTGCTTCTCTTGATAAATTTCAGAAAAAAAGTGATAACGAAATTCTCTTGCTTGAACTTGAAAAGATTGTTTTAAATCTACCTTTTTAGAGTCAAAATCAGTACTATAAAATGGTATTTTTTTTGTTTCACAATAATGTTGAACCATTTGTTGTTCTTCGTCACTTTCAACTCTTTTTTTATAATTTACATGTGCCACCATAATTTTATATTTTTGCTTATAAAGCATATCTAATAAAGCCATTGAATCAGGTCCTCCAGAAACGGCCACTAAGTATACTTTATCTTTATCATAATCAAATACTTCTGTCATATTTTTCCTCCATTATTGTTTCAAAACTCTTTTTTAAATATTCTTTTGAAAATCCATAATTGGAATAATTTTTTTCAAAATAACAAATTGCATCGAAAATGCTTTCTGAATTATTGACACATTCGTTTAAAATAATCAATAACTTTTTTTTATCAAATTGAATTGAGTTATACATCATTAAACACATTCTTAAATTAGGAATGTAATTTTTTAATAGTTCTACATCATAATTGTCATTTTCTTTACACAAATATTGACGAATTTGACTACATTTTTTTCTTATCTCATAAGGTAATTGTTTCATTAGTGTGAATTGAAAAGTATTTTGATCGTAATAATGCAATGTAAGTTTCTTTTGGTAATGATTTATATTTAAATAATCGATGATACAAATCATATCAACAAATGATATTAAAGTTGCATCTATATAAAGATGAATTTCTTCAATGTAAGGCAAATATGGTTTTTGATTGATAAGTTCTTGAAAAGAATTGATGAAAGGCAAATCGTAAAAGAAATGATTATCTAGTTTAATTACATTCTCTTTTATAAATAAAGATTTATGCGTCAATAAAAAATCTTTATTTGTACAAATATGAATTTTCATTTTTATTCTCCTTTATATTTTTGATTAATCTTAACTAACCCTTTTATAAAATCACTTACAATATAAAGCCATTTGTCTATCTTTTTTATATGGGCTTCAATTCTCATATTAGGAAACTTTAAAATAATGGAAGTTGAAATTTTACTAGCTAACTCAAAAATATCGACTCCTACTCCACGATAATTTGAAAATTGTTTTGATAATTTCAAGATAATTTCTTTTTCATTTTCTTGATAACTTTCGATAATCCCTTCTTTTTCAAAAATATCAATTATTTTCTTTTCAAATAATAAGCGCATAGATTCTGGAAGTTTTCCTGCTTTATCTATCACTTCTTCTTTTAATTCATTTAATTTATCAATTTTGTCAATTTTATCAATTTGTTTGTATAATTCTATTTTTTCATAATCATTATTAAAAAATCCTTGTGGAATATATGCATCAATATTTAATGTCGTATGTGGTTTCATTTCTTCTTGCTTGATTTCACCACTTTTTTGCTGTTCAATTGCATCATGTAGCATTTCAATATACATATCCATGCCCACGCTTTCAATAAAACCAGATTGTTCTGCACCAAGCAAATCTCCTGCTCCGCGTGTAATTAAATCTCGCATTGCAACTTTATATCCACTACCTAAATTAGCAAATTCTTTAATTGTAGATAATCTTTTTTTCGCAATTTCGCTCAAATTTTTGCTTGATTTATAAAATAAATAAGCATAGGCTAGCCGATCACTTCTTCCCACTCTTCCACGTATTTGATAAAGTTGAGATAATCCAAAACAGTCTGCATTTTCAACAATTATCGTATTTACATTTGGAATATCTATTCCATTTTCAATTACTGTTGTGCATAACAAAATATTGGTCTCACCTTGAATAAAGCTTTCCATTACTTCATCCATTTCATCAGCATTCAATTTTCCATGAGCAATCGCAATTTTTGCCATTTTAATACTTTTTTTCAATTTCAACTCTAAGGCTGGTAAAGATTCAATGCGATTATGTAAATAGAAAACTTGCCCTCCACGAGCTAATTCTCTTTCAATAATTTCTTTAATTGCATAATCATTTTTTTCTAAAACATAAGTTTGAACAGGCATACGATTATCAATTGGCGTTGTTATCGTTGAAAATCCTCTTACCCCTGTTAATGCCATTTGTAAAGTACGGGGAATCGGAGTAGCGGATAAAGTTAAAACATCTACATTTGATTTAAATTCTTTAATTTTTTCTTTATGTTCAACACCAAATTTATGCTCTTCATCGACGATTAAAAGACCCAAATCATTAAATTGAATATCATTTGATAAAAGACGATGCGTTCCAACAATAAAATCAATTTCTTTATTTTTCAATTTTTTTAAAATAACATTTTGTTCTTTTTCACTTACCATTCGACTTAACATTGCAATTCGCACGCCAAAGTTTTTAAATCTTTCTTGTGCTGTTAAATAATGTTGTCTAGCAAGAAGGGTAGTTGGACACAATAAAGCCACTTGTTTTCCAGAATTAATGGCTTTAAAAGCTGCTCTAAAAGCAACTTCCGTTTTACCAAATCCCACATCTCCACATAATAAACGATCCATAATAATTGGTTGTTCCATATCTTTTTTGATTTCATCTAAAGCATTTTTTTGATCTATTGTCAGTTCATAGCCAAAATCTTGCTCAAAAGCTTGCGTTAAATAATCATCTTTTAAAAAAGCAAATCCTTCCTTTTGAGAACGCAATGAATATAAATGAATTAATTTTTCAGCAATATCTCGGATTCTTTCTTTTACCTTAGATTTAGTTTTATCCCACTCTTTTGAGCCTAATTTATGAATTTTAGGTACAACTCCATCTTTTGAAACATATTTTCGAATTAATTTAAATTGTTCTAAAGCGACATATAAGACATCTTTATTTTTATATTCAATTTTTAAATAATCACGATGAATACCATTTGACTCTAAAGTTTCTATCCCACGATAAATCCCTATCCCGTGATGATCATGAACAAGATAGTCTCCCTCTTGAATTTCACTTATACTTTCAATCGTAACCGCGTTTTTAAAACGAGCAAATTGTCCTTTTGATTTATAAATTTTTTTAAATATCTCATTTTCACCTAATAAGACGCAAGAATATAAAGATAATTCTAAGCCAATGTGAAAATCTTCTCTTGATAAATAAATACAATTTTTTAATTCTTTGATGTTTTCATCATATTCTAAAAATGAAAAATCATTAGCACTTAAAAAAGTCATTAAAGAATCATAATGTACCTTATTTTCTAACCCAATATAAATACTATACCCTTTTTCTAACCATTCTTTTAAAGCAAGAGATAACAATGCATAATTAAAATTATAACAATCTACTTTATTAAATGAATAAAAAGGAATGTATTTATTTTCTAATCCAACGGAAACTTCAATACTATTTATAATCGTTGAGAGTACTTCCTTTATTGGATAAAGCAATAGAAAGCCATTTAATGATTGCCCTTGTTCAAACATATCGTTGTAATTTTGATAAATTTCTGTTTCGATAAAACTAGCTGTTTCTAAAATCTTATCCTTGTCACATAAAATATAGATTGCATCTTGAATGTATTGACTTAAATAACCATACGAATCAAAATAACAATAATATTTAAATAAAGATTCGTCGAATTGATAATTCGATAATTTCATTATATCCGTTTGAACAATTTCTTCTAAAGTTAAATTAAAATCAGTTAATTTTTCTTGCTTTTTTAACTCATTTTCTATTTTTTGAATTCCAGAATCTAAATTATTTACTAAAAATTCTGTTGCTGGCATAATTTGACATTCTTGAATGATAGAAGTAGTTCGTTGTGTTTGTGTATCAAAAAAACGGATACTTTCAATCTCATCGTCAAAAAATTCAATACGAATAGGATTTGCATAATGTATACTAAAAATATCGATTACGCCTCCACGTGCTGAATATTCAAAGGCTTGATTAACTTGTAAAACATTTTTATACCCCATTTTTATCAATTGATTTAAAATATCTTTTTTCGATACAATATCAGATACTTTAAAATTTAAAATGTGGTGTTTAAAAACATCTATATTTGGCACTAAACGCTGTAACGCCATGGTATGCGTTACGATTACAATAGGTTCTTTATTAATCAGTTTTGCTAAAACATATAAACGGGAAGCTTCAATCTCTGGAGAAGTCGCTAAACTTGTAAACTTAGTCACTTCATCAACGCAAAATAAATTACATTTATCTTTTAAAATAAATGATAGAGAATTAAAAAAAGTTTGTGCAGATAACAAATTTTCTTTTACTACTACAATCGTTTGAGGATTTTTTAAATAATTATTCGCCACAAAAAAAGAAAGTGTCTCATCATTTACAACCGAAAAATTTTTCATTTGCTCAATGGGACAATCAATATTTTTAAAATGCTGAATAAACTCATTTAATTTCGTCATATTTTCTCTCCATTTAATTTATTCATCGCTAAGTCAAACTGGTTCATACTAAATAAATCCACTGCCTCTATCATTTTTTCAAAAGTATGATTTAAACTTTCTAATTCACTTTTCGAAAAAGAAGAAAGCACAAAATCAATTTGATTTCCTGTAGGTTTTCCTATTCCAACTCTTATACGGTCAAATTCATTTGTATGAAGATGCAATAAAATATTTTTCATACCATTATGACCACCGGCATTTCCTTTTTTTCTTAGTCGTAAAGAAGCAAAAGGCAAATCTAAATCATCATAAATTACTAACAAATCTTGAGGTAAAATATGAAAAAAATGCATGATTTCTTGGATCGCTTCTCCTGATAAATTCATATAGGTCATTGGCTTAAATAAAATTACTTTTTCTTGATTTAAATTAAGTTGAGTATATTCCCCATTGAACTTTTTTTTAAATTCTAAGCTATTTTTGTGTTTAGCATAAAAATCAATAAACATAAAACCAATATTATGTCTTGTATATTGATATTGTTGCCCTGGATTGCCAAGTCCTACAATTAATTTCATAAAATCACCTTGTATATTATAGCAAATAAAACATGATTAATAAATATAATTTATTAATTGATTTTTTCTATTTTTTTCTTTTTTTCAAAAAAGTGTGTTTTTACCGACAATTTTTACATTTTATTACTTTTTAATAAAAAAAGTTGAATTTTGACCAAAAATGATGTATCATTATTTTATAGAGGTGAATTATATGAAAAAAAGATTAATATGTTTTTCGATTTTATCGACAATTTTTGGAATATTAGGTTTATTTCTTGCTTTTGTAATGACAACTCAAACTTATTCTTACAAGTTGTTAGGAGGAACTCCATTTGAATTTTTATACAACTTCGTTTATAGTTCTGGATTTCAAGATTTTATGAAGTTAGGAAATTTAGGTCCTGTATTTTACATTGCTTTACTCGCTGTAATAATCATTACAATTTTAAATGTTACATGTTTACGAGTTCCACCAGTTGATGATTCAACTGTACCTCCTGTAAATGTAAAGCAAACATCTTATGCTATTGATTATAGTAAAGATGCGCTCGTGCCTAGCATGGTTGTGGTTAACGAACAATTAGATAAAGGAGAAGGTGAATAATATGCGTACAAAAAGTAAAACAGCTAAATTATTTAATATTTTATATATTATAGATGTTATTGCTATCATTTATTTTGCCACTAATTTTCCTACTAGACCTTTCGATATCATCAAAATTATTATTATGGCAGTTCTAATTATTGCTTTATTTGTCTTTGCTTGTCTCTCTTATGTTTCTAGAAGAAAATATAATCTTAAAGCTTACCAAAACTATGTTCCTTTAAGAAACATTCAAATTGAAAAAGGAAAAGAAGTTGTAATTGTTAAAAATGGTGTTGCTGAATATCCAAAAGAAATGGAAGACATTGAAATTGATGAAAATGCAAATTTATCTTTTGCTAAAGAACCTCATACAAATGTATTGTCTTCAGCAAAGATTGATGTAGCCCTCGTTCATATTGATCAAGTCGATAAAAAATCTGTGGTTGTTAGAGTTTTTAAATCTCCAGTTGCTTTAATTGATGTAGCTCACCACATTAACAAGTAAAAATAATGAATGGAAAAATGGGAAATAAAATTCCCATTTTTTATTTTGCATTTTATTTTACACATGCTATAATGTAAGCGATTAAACTTTATATAAGGAGAACAATTATGAAAACAAAAAAAAGATTTAATTTTCTGTTGTTAGTTTTTGTTTCAATTCAATTATGCTCATGTAACTCATCTAATAAAGAAAAAGTATCATCAGGAGGGGATATCATGAAAACAGACCACTACGAAAGAGTCATTATTTTAGGAGTTGATGGCGCCGGAAATAATTATCAATATGCTAATACAGAAGCAATTGACGCCATTTTTTCAAAGGGAGCTACAACTAACTTTATGAAAACGAGCACCCCTTCTATGTCTGCTCCATGTTGGACATCTATGCTTCATGGAGTTGTTCCTGCTAAACATAAAATTACGAATGCAATTGCAGAAAGTACACCTTATCAAAATGAAGAATATCCATCTATCTTCAAAACTGCTTATTTGCAAAACCCTAATTTAAAATTAGCTTCTTTTTGTAACTGGCCTGCAATTAACAAAGGTATAGTTGAAGATAATATCAATGTTTACAAATATCAAAATAGTGATGACGCACTTTTAGTGAATCATTTGAATGAATATTTAGTTCAAGAGAAACCAAATTTAGTTTTTGTTCAATTTGATAGCGTAGATCATCTTGGTCATGACATTGGATTTGGACCATCTAGTTCAAAATACATTCAACAATTAGAAGTAATTGATAGTTACATATTGTCTGTTTATTTAACATTAGAAGAAAATAACATGTTGGATGATACTTTATTGATTTTAACTTCTGATCATGGTGGACGTAATTTTTCACATGGCGGCATTACTGATGAGGAAAAATATGTATTTTTAGGTATTCACGGAAAAAATGTTGTAAAAGGAGAAATAGGTCAAGTTGAAACTCGTGACATAGCCGCTATTACAACTTATGCACTAGGTTTACAAAATCCTTCTTCTTGGACTGCAAAAGTTCCAAACAATCTTTTTACAACTCTTACAGAAACAAAAGAACGCCCTTTAGGTCAATCTTTGAATCTTAATCCTAATTTAATTAGTAAACTTCCTCAATCTGTTACTTCTTACTTTGATTTTGAAGAAAATTATGAAGATATTAAAAAGAACATTCATTCTTCTTACTCTTTATTTGAAAATGATTCTTACAAAGTTGCTGGTCATTCAGGTTATGGATTCAATACTTATAATGGTTATTTAAAATTAGAAGACTTAAAATTAAGTAACAATAGTTTTTCAATTGGTATGTATGTTGAAATGGCAGATATTCGAAACGACCCCGTTTTATTTGGAAATAAAGATTGGGCTAGTGGCAGAAATCAAGGGATAATTATTTCACCTCGTGGTGTAGAAAAAGATATAAAATTAAATATTGGCGATGGTAGTAATCGTTTTGATGCAACTTTCCCATATCCTAATAATTTTTTAGAAGGTTGGACTCACTTACTCTTTACATTTGATCGTCAAGAAAATATAATTTGTTTTTATGCAAACTTTGAGTTAATAGGTACTTGTTCTATTTCTGAAGAATTAAAGAATTTATCTTTAGATAGTGCTTTCCCTTATTATGTTGGAAATGATTCTACAGAAAAATATGGTTATGGAATTCCAGCTATCATCGATGATTTGGCTATATTTAATAAAGCATTGACCCAAGAAGAAGTGCTAGAATTAAAAAAATGTTATGAATAATTAAAATGCAAGCAATATAGCTTGCATTTTTTAATGGACATTATTTTCATCTTCAATATCTTTTCTTTTATTTTTTAATTCTTGAATTAAAGAAACAACATCTTTATCATCCGCATACACTTCGTTAAACCAACCAAGTTTTGTAATCAAGGTTAAAATACCTCGATAATCTTCAATCAACTCATACGCTACTTCTTCTATTTTATTAAAATTTTGTTCACTTGATACTTCTGCCATAAAATAAAAATATAATACCAATAAATCATGCGCAGTCTGTTTGCAATCAAATAAAATATCATAATCATTGTATTTTCCTTTATTTAAAATAGGAGTTTTACTACTTTTTTTATCTTTGTTCATTATCTTGTACCTCTAATATAGAAATTAATTGTTCAAATTGTTCTAAACAATTACGACTCAATTCTTCAATTTTTGAAATAATGACTTCTTCTTTGGCTATTTTTTGATATACTTGCAGTTTCTTGTAAAACAATAAAGTTAAAGAAAGAATCTCTTTTGCATAATTAAAATCTGTCATGGATACTTTATCTTTTTCGTTGTTCATTAACCTATTTCCTTTCTAAGAAATCAATATTAGTCTTCTCAATTTTTTAACTTTTAAACAAAAAACACCCTTTAAGGTGTTTTAAAAAAATTATTTAAACAATTTACAAGAAATAGAAAGAAAATAATCTTTATTTTCCTTAAACCCCATTTTTTTATAAAATTCTTGTGCTTGAGTGGTTTGAACTAACCATTCTGAATTCGGACAAGTTTTTATACATCTTTGTACTAATTCTTTTCCAATTCCTTTTCGCTGAAACGCTGGTAAAACAGCTAAATCATAGATGATGGAACGAAAATACAAATCACTTAACACTCTCACACATCCAATCAACTTTCCCTCACACCAAGCAGAAAAAACAAAAGTTGAATGAATAAAGCCAACATTAAAATTGTGTATCTGCTTTAAAGTAGTCTTTTTTTCATCTGCCCAACCTACTGCAAGAAATAATTGGTACAATTCTTCATTTGGTAAATCTTTAATATCTTTATATTCTATATTCACAAATATCCCTCTTTCAAATAAAAAGCAAGGATTGTAGCACCCTCACTTTTAATTTTAATGAAATTTTATTTTTCTTCTTCAGTTTTATCTTCTTCTTGATTTAAATTGGTCTTATTTTTATAACCTTTAATTTTAAATCTTGAAGGAGTAATTTTTGTTGAAAGGAAAGCAATAAAATTTTCAATCGTTCCTTTTTGAATCGTTCTTTTTGGAATAATGATTACAGTTTGACGATCAAGCGCCATCATAACTAAATTTTTTGTAGCTGTAACTTCATAAAAATTATTATAATGAAGCGTAAATTCTTTTTGAGCAACAGGCTCTTCTTCTTTCTCAAACTCTGAATCTTCTTCAACTATTTCTTCTGCAGAAGATGGATTTTCTTCCACTAACTCAGGCTTTTCTTCTTCTACTTTTGGTAAAGCTTCTGTTTTATTTTCATAAATAATTTTATCATCTTCAAATGTTAAATGAATATGAATACTTTTTACTTCTTGTTCTCTTAATTTCAATTGTCTTTTTAAAAGTGGAATATACAATAAATTAGAACATGGAAGAATAACTGCTGCAACTAAAGAAGCAATAGGAACAAAATTTCCTTTCGTCGCATCCGATTTGTCTACCCAATAAACAACCGCGATAGCAACAAATATCAAAACAAAAACAATATTTCGAACAATTTTTCTTGTAATTAATACATCTTTGTAATATTCCATGTATTCTTCATTTAGATAATCGACATCAAATTCGTACATTTTCATTTCTCCTTTTTACATTGCTACAATTATATCATACATTTAATTAAAATAATATGAATTTTTGTGATTTATTAAATTTTTAAAAAAGATTTGATTTTTAAAAGTATTTTTTTATAGAATAAGGATATAAACTATATTATAAAGGAGGATTTTATTATGGACTTAAAAGGTAGCAAGACAGAGGCAAACTTAGCAGTGGCTTTCGCTGGTGAATCACAAGCTAGAAATAAATATCAATATTTTGCTTCTAAAGCTAAAAAAGAAGGATACGAACAAATTGCCGCAATTTTTGAAGAAACAGCAGGAAATGAGAAAGAACACGCAAAAATATGGTTCAAACATTTATGTGTTGGTTCCATTCCAACTACTGAAGAAAACTTAAAAGCAGCGGCTGCAGGAGAGCATGAAGAATGGGCTGAAATGTATGCAACATTTGCAAAAGTAGCAAAAGAAGAAGGATTCAACGAAATCGCTTTTCAATTTAGCGAAGTGGCTAAAATCGAAAAATCGCATGAAGAACGTTATTTAAAACTTTTAAATAATTTAGTAGATAATTCTGTATTTGAAAAAGGTGAGAATGTTGTGTGGGTTTGTCGAAACTGTGGACATATTCATATTGGTACAAATGCTCCAACTACTTGCCCAGTATGTGCTCACCCTCAAGCTTTTTTTGAATTAAAAGCAAATAATTATTAAAAAATGGTTGAATTAATTCAACCATTTTTAATTTAAACGATCTTCTTTTAATAGTTCATATGTTTTCTTTTCTATTTTAATTTGATCAAAATGAATGCTTGGAATTTCTTTTTTCTCCACATTTTCGATTTCAAAGCGAATATTTTGTTGCTTTGTTAAATGTTTGATAAAATAGATGAATGCACATATAAAACCAATTATAGCACCTAGTAAAACTCCATTTTCCAACAATTGCTTAATGAAAGTAATTTTTATAGAGCGAGCCAAATTAAACAAAGCTCCTTTTAAAACAAGTCCAACTAAGCATCCACAAATAAGAATTAACAAAGATAAAACAAGTGAAAAAATAATATTTAAAACATAATTATACTTTGCATTCCAACTTTGTGAAGCCCGACATTTTCCACATAAAGCATCATTTAACATATTAAAATTACCTTTTGCTGTTTGCTTTTTTAATAGTTCCACTTCATTTTGAATACTCTTGTCAAACTTTTCATATGTTTTTTCTTCAACCTCTTTTGGCAAAGGTAATTCTACAAATTCATTTTCTCCTGTTTTCTCTTTAATAACTGTATAATGCGCATGCTTCCGAATTTTGTATTCATTACTTGTTTTCTCTTTACATTTTTCACAAATATATTCATAAGGAATGGATACAATTTCTTCTATTGTATACGATTTAGTATGATAAGCAGATGATCTTACTTTTCTTTTTCTTACTTTTACCATCGCATATCACACTCCTATTTTTTATTTTCTTGTTCTTTTTTCTTATCAGTTTTTTTCTCTACTTTTTTTACTTTTGTTTCTTCTTTTTTAAAACTTGCTGCTCCACGGATAGAACCTTTTTTACCATGCAAGTAAACGGTTGTATTTTTAGATTCTGCAAATTCTTTCGCAATTTTAAATGCTTCTTCTTGTGTTTTTGTATGGCGGATTACTTTACTTCCACCACCCAATACAACTTGCCAACCACCATCAGGATGCTTGGTAACATGATACTTTCCCGTATTTGTCTTTTCTTTCTTTTCCATACTACTTCAATCCTTTACTTCTCATTTTTTAAATTTTCATAAATTTTCTTATATTTCATTGCTGATGAATTCCATGAAAAATCACATGATAAAGCATTATCAATAATATGATTGAATTCATCTTTATTATAGTATATACCGATTGCCCGACGAATGGTATATAAAAAATCATGAGAATTATAATAAGTAAACGAAAATCCATTGCCTGTTTTCATAAACTCATTATACGAATGAATTGTATCTTTTAATCCTCCAACTTCTCGCACAACTGGCAAAGTACCATATTTTAAACAAATCATTTGGGCTAAACCACAAGGTTCAAAAATACTTGGCATTAAAAATAAATCACTACTTGCATAAATTTTGTGAGCCATCGCATTGTCAAATCGTAAAATAGCTTTCATTTTTTGTGGGTAACGTTTCGCAATATTGGTTAAAATTTGTTCATATTGCTTATCCCCACTGCCTAATAAAATAATATTTACATTTTCTTGAAGTAGTTCTTCTAATACATCAATAATTAAATCGATTCCTTTTTGTGTAGCCAAACGTGTTACTATTCCAATTAATGGTGCATTTTGATCATTAGTAATACCCACTTCTTTTAAAAGTTTTTCTTTATTTAAAGGCTTGAATTGCTTGTAAGAATTTTCATTAAATTTATAAGGAATATAACTATCTCTTTCAGGACTATAGATTTTATAATCAATTCCATTTAATATCCCCATTAATTTATTATCATTTTTTTGAAGTAATTCATGTAATCCTTCGCCAAACTGAGGAGTTTTTATTTCTTCTTTATAAGACGGACTAACAGTTGTTATTGCATGAGAGTATCGAATTCCCATTTCCATAAAATTAGATAAGTATGGATTGTGATAATACTCATTGGATAATGGAAGCATATCTTTCACATGCACCACATCAAATTTACCTTGATATTGTAAATTATGAATCGTATACACAATTTTTATTTTTTCATAAAATGGCAAATGTTTATAACGATAATCAAATAAAGCCGCAATTGCACCTGTATGCCAATCATGAATGTGCATAATATCAGGTTGAAAATGAATAAAAGGAAGAATTTCAAAAGCACAATAACTTAAAAAACTATATCTTTCTAAATCCAATTGATCATATAAATGATTACTGCCAAAATAAAATTCATTGTCAATAAAATAATAAGTGACATTTTCTTTAACAAGTGAAAAAACACCACAATATTGATGACGCCAATTGACATCCACAAAAATATGACCGATATGTTGCATTTGATCTTTGAATTGTTGTGGTATGATGCGATATAAAGGCATAATCACTCTTACATCTATATTTAAATTTGATAAAGCTTTGGGAAGTGCTCCTAAAACATCGCCTAACCCTCCCGTTTTCGCAAAAGGTTCGGCTTCACTTGTCACCATTACTACTTTGATTTTATCCATAAAGCACCCTCCTTTTTATTAAATTATTACTTTTTCTTTTGGTATTACAATTGGAAAATCTTTCGTTCCAATAATTGTCTTTCTTTCATTAATAAGTACTAATTTATCAGCAATCACATTTTCCAAATGACTATTTTGTAAAATTTCAGTTTGTTGCATGATAATACTATTTTTTACAACAGCACCTTTTTTTATTTTAACTCCTCTAAAAATTATGCAGTTTTCAACTTCACCATCGATTTCACAACCATCTGCAATAAAACTATTTTTTACTTTTGCATGTTTTAAATAAGTAGTTGGAATCGTGTCTTTGATTTTTGTATAGATAGAATGTTCTGCGTTAAATAGTTGCTCTCTTACCTCTTTGGTTAAAATTTCCATATTTACATTATAAAAATCATTAATATTTGTAATTCTTCTCATAAAAGTAGTCGTTTCAAAAGATTGAATATTTAATCTTCCAATATTTCTAAATATTAAATTCATTAAATATCCCTTTTTACCTCTAGTATGTGAATTTTCAATTATATTTATCAAACAATTACGATCAATAATATAGATTCCTACACATCTCTTAGTCGATTCATTATAATTCGCATTTATTTCTATATCTACCACTTGACCCTCTTCATCTGTATAAATAAATGAATCATTTTCTGATATATTTTCTAAATCTTTTAATTGCTCATAGATAACCGTAATGTCTGCTCTTGATTCTACATGATGTTTAAATGCATTTGTAAAAGTTGTATTAATAACAATATTACTTTCACTTAAAATTACATATTGTTGGGATGAATGTTTTAAATAAGAAAGAAGGCTATATAAAGAATCAATGCGGTTATCATGACCTGCGCTATCGACACTTGAGTAAGGTGGAAATAAATAGAGCCCATATTTTTTTCTACTCAAATTCCAAGCTTTGCCACTACCTAAGTGATCCATTAATGAGTGGTAATTATTTTTTGTTACTACCGCAATATTAATCATACCACTATTAACCATATTGGATAAAACAAAGTCAATACAACGATATCTTCCGGCAACAGGAACTGCAGCAAGTGGTCTTTGATTCGTTATTTCCCCAATTTTTGTTGAATGATTATCCGCAAAAATAATTCCTAAAACATTTTTCATGAATGTTGCCCCTCCTTACTTGGTCGAATTGAAGTTGTAATCATAGAATGTTTTCCAATTTTCATTCTTTTGTGAATTTTTACACATGGTGAAATAAGGGAAATGCCATTTGAGCAAATTTTAGTAGAAACATAATCGGGAGTTTCCACTCCTTCTTCATTAATCGTTGCCTCATTTTCGATAACGCAATCATTTCCAATAATTGCCTTATTGATATAGACATTTTCACCAATGATTGTGTTATTCATAATGATACTATCAATTACTTTGCTTCCTTTTCCAATTTTAACACCACTAAATAAAATTGAATGATCGACACTTCCTTCAATTTCGCATCCCTCTGTTACTAAGGATTGTTTAATGATTCCATCTTTTCCAATAAAATGAGGAGGGAGGGCACTTGAACGAGCCATGATAGGCCAATTAGGATCTTCTAAATTAAATCCTTCGTCATTCCCTAATAAATCCATATTTGCTTCCCACAAACTGCTAATGGTTCCAACATCTTTCCAATAACCTTGAAATGGATAGCCATATAAACGCATTCCTTTTTTTAATATATTTGGAATAATATCTTTTCCAAAATCATTAGAAGAGGAAGGATTATTTTCATCTAAAATTAATTCTTGACGTAATACTTTCCAGTTAAAAATATAAATACCCATAGATGCTTGATCACTTTTTGGGTGTTTTGGTTTTTCATCAAATTGTAAGACTTGACCTTCTTCATTATAAGTTAAAATTCCAAATCGACTCGCTTCTTCAATTGGCACTGTAATCGTAGAAATGGTAACATCTGCTCTTTTTTGAATATGATATTGTAACATTTTAGAATAGTCCATTTTATAAATATGGTCACCTGATAAAATTAAAACATATTCTGGATCAAAACGGGAAATAAAATCCATATTTTGATAAATTGCATTCGCGGTACCTTTGTACCATTCTCCTTTTTCGGCACGCATATATGGTGGAAGAACATATACTCCTCCATTACTTACATCTAAATCCCATGGATGTCCATTTCCGATATAAGTATTTAACTCTAATGGTTGATATTGAGTTAAAACGCCAACGGTATTAATTCCAGAATTACTACAATTTGATAAAGTAAAATCAATAATTCGATATTTGGCTCCAAATGGCACGGCTGGCTTGGCTATTTTTTTCGTTAAAGAACCCAATCTACTGCCTTGACCACCTGCTAAAATCATTGCAACGCACTCTTTTTTATACATGATTCGCTTCTCCTTTTAAAATGTTTACTACTATTAATATAATAGCATAAATAAAAAGTGAAAGAAATGTTTTTTAAAATAAATTGCTTTTAATTTTTCCCCATTATATAATGTTTTTAGAAAAAAGGTGATACGATGTTAAAAGTTGCTATTTTAGGTGTTGGAAGCCGTGGGGCAAACACTTATGGAGATTATTTGAATACGCTTAAAGACAAGGTTGAAATTAGTGCTATTTGTGATATTGATACAACAAAATTAGAACATTATCAAAAAGCATACCATGTAAGTAAAGAAAAATGTTTTACAAATTGGGATGATTTTTTTCAAGCTGGCAAATTAGCAGATTTATTAATTATTGCTACGTTAGATCAACAACATTTTGAACCTGCGATGAAAGCTTTAGATTTAAATTATCATTTACTTCTTGAAAAGCCTATTTCACCCTCTATTTCTGAGTGCATTGCAATCGAAAATAAAGCCAAAGAAAAAAATCGCTTCGTCATTATATGTCATGTTTTACGTTATACTATTTTTTATCGTAAAATTAAAGAAATCATTGACTCTAAAATGATTGGAAATATTATCCATATTAACTCGGTGGAAAATGTAGGATATTGGCACCAAGCGCATAGTTTTGTAAGAGGAAACTGGCAAAATTCAAACGAGACAGCACCCATGATTTTAGCAAAATGTTGTCATGATACCGACTTATTAAACTGGTTAATAGATAAGAATCCTCTATCTTTATCTTCCTATGGTCATTTAACTTATTTTAAAAAAGAAAATGCTCCAAGTGGCAGTGCTTTACGTTGCATTGATTGTCAAGTTAGAGATAAATGTCCTTACGATGCAATTCGATATTATGTCGAAGGAAGCAAAAACAAAGAAAATTTAGGTTGGCCTTATGATGTTGTTACATTAAATCCAACAACAAAGTCTTTATTTGAAGCCATAAAAACGGGTCCATATGGAAAATGTGTTTTCCATTGCAATAATAATGTCGTAGATCATCAAGTAGTGAATATTCAATATGAAGATGAAATTACTGTTACGCATACAATGTGCGCTTTCTCTTATGATTGTTACCGCACTTTAAAAGTTTATGGAACACTAGGGGATATTGAGGCAAACTCTTTAACGAACCAAATTATTGTACATGAATTTGTTAATAATAAAGAAACGATAATCGATGTAACGAAATTAACACAAGACTTAAGTGGTCACATGGGTGGAGATCACATCATGTTAAATGAATTTATTTCTTTGCTTGAAGGTAAAAATGCTCAAATAGATTCAAGCATTGAAAAGTCTGTTTTAAGTCATTTAATTTGTATGGCAGCAGAAGAATCCAGATTAAATAATGGTAAAACGATTCAAATTGCCGAGTTTAAAAAACAACATCAAAAATAATGAAAAAGAACTTAGTCCACACTAAGTTCTTTTTGATTTAATTTCGTATAAGCAACCATTCCATTTTTCCATATACAATGATATTGTTTATCCATTAATGGTAAAGCATACGAGATAAAATCGAAATGAATATCATTCTCATTTACAATCCATTCTTTCGGAAAAAATTTCACTTTATTTGCTATTTGATTCACATCGCACATTTCATAGTGAAGATTATAATTTTTTAAATTTTCTCGACGCATAATCACAACTTTTCCAGTTATTTGTTTTAAAGATTCAATCACTGCATATTCACCACAATGAATGGCTTCATAAATATCACTTTCAGAAGCAATATGTGAAGCACATCGTTGCAATAAATTTAATTCAATTCCACGAACTGGCAAGTTTAATTTATGCTTTACTAAAGAGGTTAAATAGGCTGCAATTCCGCCTAATTGAATATGGGAAAATTTATCTTTTTGTACAGCATATCGGCGCATTTGATTTTGAACATACTCACCTGTTTTGTCTTTAATACCTTCTGAAACACACACTAAAACTTTTTGTTGTTTTTGATAAATTCTTTCTACGTCTTGCAAAAATTTTTCCGTATCAAAGGCCACTTCAGGCAAATAAATTAAATCGGGTGCATTTTGATTTAAACAAGCTAATTTTGTAGCTGCCGTAAGCCATCCGGCATCTCTACCCATAATTTCTACAATAGTGACTCTTCCATTAATATAACATTTGGTGTCTTCTTTAATTTCATTTATAGCCGAAGCAATATATTTAATGGCACTGCCATATCCTGGGGTATGATCCGTTATTTCTAAGTCATTATCAATTGTTTTAGGAATTCCAATTACAAAGCAAGAATACTGAACTTCATTTAAATAAGCAGATAATTTAGCTACTGTGTCCATTGAATCATTTCCACCAATATAATAAAAATAACGAATATTGTGTTTTTGTAAAACATTTAATATTTTTTTATATTCTTCATCAAACTTTGTATTTAAACAATGACGAACACTACCTAATATCGCACTCGGAGTTTGTTTCAACAAATCTAAATTTTCTTCATCTAATTTTCGCAAATCAATTAATTTATCTTCAATTACACCAACAATTCCATTCAAAGCCCCATAAATATTATTTATTTGATTATGCTTTTTCGCTTCCTTAATGACTCCATATAAAGAAGCATTAATAACAGACGTTGGACCACCTGACTGACATACAATACAATTCGCTTTTTCCATAAATCACCGATTTTAACCTTTCTTATTTATTATACATGATTTGTCGAATTTTGGGATATTTTAATTAAAAAAAGTACAAGTCATTAATTAGGACTTATACTTTTATTTCGTTATTTAAAATATTTTTCTTTAATTGCTTTATTGACAATAGAAGGTACATAAGGAGATACATCCCCATTAAATGTTACAACTTCTTTTACAGTACTACTACTTGTAAATATGTTTTCTAATTCGGCACATAAAAAAATTGTATCAATTTCTTTATTTGATAATCCATAATTATAAGTAAATAATTGGTATTCTTTTTCGAAATCGCCATTTGTTCGCAAACCTCTAACAATTGTACTTGCATTTTTAGATTTTGCATATTCATAAATGAAGCCCGAGAATTGTTCGACAAAAACGTTATCGATTTGGTATTCTTGAATACATTTTTTTACTAACTCTACTCTTTCTTCTACGCAAAACAAAGGTTTCTTTTCAAAGTTTTTGGAAACAACAACATATATGGTATCAAATAATTTTGAAGCTCTTTTAATTATATCCATATGTCCATTTGTTACAGGATCGAAACTTCCTGGATAAACCGCAATATTTTTCATAATTTTACTCCTTTATTATAAATCTTCAGCATAAAAATGCCCATAAGTCACGCCTACTAAATTTTTTAAAATTGGTTGATGAGAAATTGCATTTAAATATAATTGCGTTATTTCTTTTACTTCATTTGGAGACTCAATGCTAAAATCTAATCTTGCAACATCAATTCCCATTTTAAACAAATTATCTAATTCATCAATTAAATGAACTGCTTTACTATTATAAATCGTGACATTACAATCTTCATCTGTCAATAGTGGAAATTGATAATTCATTCGATCCATTAAAGAATATTGATGATGTTTACAAGAATTACAATGTTTTCTTTCAAATCCTAATTCTTTTGCAATCATACAATGTTTCGTTATCATCGTTTGAATTCTTCCATACACTAAATACTCAAAAGTTGGCAATACTTTATATTGTTTTTTTACATTTATTAATAAATCTTGTAAATTATTTTTAGATAATTCAGGAGAGAGCCCAATATGTTGAACTCCTTTATTAATTAAAACACTTGCCGATAATGAATTAGTAATATTTAAATAAATGTCACTATATATATTTGCAAATTCATTTTTTTCAATATCTCCTAATTGGCTGATTAAATATGTTTTTTCTTGAAGAGTATCCTCTTTAGCAATTCTACTTAAAGATGGAATTATTTTTAATTGAGGAAACATTTTTTTCGCTTTATTGAATAAGATGCGATTATCAAAATATATATAATCAATTTTTAAATCCTTAATTGCTTGTAATTGCTCAATTGTGTGTACTTTCACAGCTAATTTTAAAGAAGGAACTCTTTTTTTGGAGATGAATCCAGATTCTTCAAAAGTTACGATATCAAGTTCATTACGATGATGTATATTTTCTCTTAATTCAGTTAATTTTTCAATTCCTTCCCGACGAAGATCGTTTAAAAATTTAATAGGTATCATCATATCCTCATCCATTTCGACTACTATGTCATTTAAAACATAACAAGTCGAACCTAATTTGGATAATTGCTCTTTTACCTTTAAAGGAGAAGTGATTGCTGTCAAAGCTTTTTGAGCTATATATTCACTTTTTATGCACACACTATGATTTTTATAATCTTTAATAATTAAAGTTAATGGTTGCTCTTTATTTGCAAAAAACTTCATTTTTATCGGTATTTTCTTATAATTCTTATCATATGTTTTTTGTATACCTTCCATTAATTGATAATCTAAGCATTTATAAACTTCGGCACCATTTTGAATAAAAGAATGAACTTCTATTTCTACTATTTCATTTTTATAGGCTTTATTAACAAGTTTATTTTTAACTTGCATTTTAGACAAATAAAAACTTACATCTTCTTTTTGTAAAATGACTATTTTATCTTTTTGTGATATTTCTTCATCTAATTTAATTTTTATTTTATTATCATAAGAAGAAATTACTTTTCCTATTTTTTTACCTAAGTGATTCGGACGAAATGTACAAGTCATTTGACTATTCATTTCTTTATTTATGTAACCTTTTGTGAAATCACGATTAAATAAAAGTTTTAAAGAAGAAATCGCTTCTTTATTGACAAATAGTCGCTTTGATTGCATATAATTGTCAATTGCCTCTTTATATGTTTTTGTCACAAGGGCTACATAATCAGCGCTTTTCATACGTCCTTCAATTTTTAAAGAAGTTACACCACTTTGAATGATTTTATCGATGGATTCTAAAGTATTTAAATCTTTCATACTTAAAAGATATTTCTTTTTAGAAATCGTTTTATTGTCTTCAAGTAAAGTATATTCCATACGACAAGGTTGCGCACATTTTCCACGATTCCCACTTCTTTTCCCAATTATAGAACTATGTAAGCAATTTCCTGAATAACTTACACACAAAGATCCATGGGCAAATACTTCTATCTCAACATTCGTTTTTTGAGTTATTTCTTGAATAGTAGATAAATCCGTTTCTCTACCTAATACAATTCGATGAACACCGAGTGATTCAAAAAATTGAACTTGTTTTAAACTTGTAACATTTTGTTGTGTTGAAACGTGCAATTGAATTTTAGGATATCTTTTTGCAATAAGACGAATTAATCCTAAGTCTTGAACTATAAAAGCATCTGCATCATTTAAATATAAAAAATCCAAGTATTCAATTAATGATTTGATTTCCTTTTCAAAAACAATTGTATTCACTACAATGTAGACAAGCACTCCCTTTATATGAGCTTCTTTAATTAATTGTTTAATCTCTTCATTTTCAAAATTGGTAGCAAATGCTCGAGCACTAAAATTTTTTCCACCCAAATAAATTGCATTCGCACCATTTTCAATCGCTGCCGTAAAGGAAGCATAGTCTCCAACAGGAGCAAGTAATTCTATTTTTTTCAATCTCATCAACTCCATAAGTATTTTAACATAAAAAAGTTTTTTTTTATATTCTTATCAACACAATTTTTAATTTTGTAATTTAAATATTTTTAAATTAAAATTTTAAAATCTTAAAAATTTTGTTATACTAAAAGAAGGAGGAAAGCTGTATGAAACATATTTTTGGTATTATTTTAAATATAGTGAACGTCTTTATCAAATTCATCATTTTCATGCTTTCTCTTTTTTTACAGGCATATGTGATTTGGTTATCGATTTATTCTGTTCCACATTTATATCCTGTCTATATTACAACACAACTTATTTCGCTTATTCCAATTGTCCATATTTATAATAGTTCAAATAATTCTTCTTTTAAAATGTCTTGGATTATTTTAATTTTATGTGTTCCTGTAAGTGGCATTATTATGTATTTATTTTTTGGACAAGGTCGAAATTTTTCTAAAAAAAGAGCGAAAAAAATTAATCAATATGTAGAGCCTTATTTACAAAGAAAAAGTAATCTTGAATTAATTGAAAATACTATGGATAAAAAAATGGCGTGTTTATTACATTCTACTTCGCTTCTACCTTTTTATCATGATTCAAATGTTGAATTTATCCCAGATGGTGCGATTTGGTTTGAAAAAATGATTGAAGATATCAAACAAGCAAAAAAATATATATTTCTTGAATATTTTATCATTAATGATGGTGAAGCATTAAATCGTTTATCGTCTGTTTTAATCAAAAAAGCCTTAGAAGGTGTTGAAATTAAAATTATTTTAGATGATATAGGTTCAAAGCGTGGCTTAAAACAAAAAACAATTGATCACCTTAATTCTTATGATCACATAACAGTTTGTAGTTTTAATCCTATGGGAATGTTCTTTTCATTAAATCTTAATTTTAGAAACCATAGAAAAATTACTATTGTTGATGGAAATATTGCTTATTGTGGTGGAGCAAATATTGCAGATGAATATATTCATAAAAAAGTAAGATTTGGTTTTTGGAAAGATAATGCGTGTAAATATTTTGGTCCAGCTGTAGATAGTTTTGTTTATTTATTTTGTACTGATTGGTTTGTTTCTACCAAACAAGAATTAAATATGAATGATTATTTTGCACAATTTAAAGTAAGCAATCCTAGTCAAAATTTTATTTGTCCATTCGGAGATGGTCCTGGAGAAGACGATAATCCTGGTTATACTTTGATAAAATCTTTAATTGAAAATGCTAAACATTCTATTTATATTTCAACGCCTTATTTTATCATTGATAGAGAATTTATTTGTGCTTTAGAAAATGCTGCAAAAAGTGGCGTTGATGTACGAATTTTAATTCCAAACATACCCGATAAAAAAGCCATTTACGCTTTAACTTATTATCATATTGGACGATTAATCAAAAGTGGTGTGAAAGTTTATAAATTTACACCTGGATTCAATCATGCAAAAAATATTATTGTCGATGACGCATATACCTTTAATGGTACCATTAATTTAGATTATCGTAGTTTATTTTTACACTTTGAATGTGGAGCTTTTCACATTAATAAAACTTTAAATAAAGAAATGAAAAAAGATTTTTTAACTTCTTTAGAGCAAAGCCAATTAATTGATTATTCAGATTGGAAAAAACGTTCCTTATTTACACGAATTATTGAATTTATCGGTAGTTTATTTGCTCCATTACTATAAAAGGAGAGAGATAGTATGCATGATTTATATAATCAAGAAAATTTACCTTATTTAAATGTGAAACCTTGTCCTCATTGTAAAGAATTAGTTGAGATTGATACGAAAATTTGTCCTCACTGCAATCATTCTTTTGAAGAAATAAATCAAGATGTAGAAGTATTTGATACAACATTTATTCCTCAAAATCAAATAGAAAAAACGACATTCATAGAAGAAACAAAACAGCCTCTATCTGAAGATGAAAAAAAGCCTAGTTTATTTTTAAGACAATTTTTTAATTTTATAGCTTTTATGTGTATTATTTTGGGAATAGGCATCTTATTATTTGGTAAATATTTTGAATTAAGTGACCTTTCTAAAGATGGAACAATGTATTCTATTCAAGTAAAAGGTTTAAATATCTTAATGCTTCAAAAGGAATCATTAAAAATTAGCAATGGCATTCTTTCCTATTTTATTTTTGGATCTAATGTTACAATTCAAAACATTGGTAGTACCTTTTTGTTTCTTTTGTATTTAAGTATTTTCTTATTTTCAATTATTGCTTTAATTCAATGTGCTTCAAATTTCATTCTTCGAAAAAAACCATCTTCAAAAATGATTGGAATTTTATGCATACCAACATCTATTTTATGGATTTTTTCTTACATTCATTCTGTGATATTTGAAGCAAGTCAATTCATGAAACAAAATCAATTTCGTGTAGGAATTTCTTCAACTTATCTCTTTTTAATCTTTTTTATCTTATGGCTTGTTTTAACTTTTACTTTTTTACATGATGATAATCGTATAATTGAAAAAAGCAAGAAACCCGAAAAACAAAAGAAAAAAGAAAATCAAGAAATAAACGAATTATTTTTAGACTAAAAATTTTGTACAAAATTAAAATAGAAGATGAGTTTCATCTTCTTTTTAATTTAATTGTATTTTTACTTTGATTGGTATTAAATACTCTCTATTTGTTGTAAAATCCTTACTGATTACTTCAAAATAATTGACTGCTCACATAAATTTTCTTTCTTTTTTATTTTATTAATATAGATAATCGTACTTATTAAATTGTAAATAGCATAAATAATTACCTGTAATAACATATATAATGATAAATAAGGAATAAATTTATAGGCAGCGCCTTTTAATAAATCTAATATTAAAAAGCAAATATTTAGTAATATAAATGAAATTTGATAAAACAATAACTTTGAATACTTTATTTTTTGATTTTTGCCAATGATTAAAACCATCATTCTAATAAAATAAATAAGATTGATAACTATTAAAGTAACAGATACTATGCATGGTATATAGTCTTCAAACAAATGATGGAATGATAGTTCAAACTCAAAAATCATATTAATCATGACTTCAAAAACAGTCGTGTCCCAAGGTCTGCCTCATTCAAAATCGGATTTCTATGTTTTTTTAATATATGCATGATATTGAAGTTATCTTCTTAAGTAAAAACCTTTTATGACAAAACTCATAAAAGGTTTAATATAACTAGTAAAAAGCAAAACTTATTTTTTATGAGACAATCTCAAATACTAATTTAACAGGATTATGATCTGAAAATAAGAATTCAGTATCAATATTTTGACTTTGTTCTAGGTGAATTGTAAGATTATCGGAAACAATAAATCCATCTACTACACAAAAGAAATTATCTTTATCTTTTCCAACTTCTCTTTTATCATAAGGAACATCGGTGGAACGAACCGTTGGGGCATTATTTAAAGAAACCACATGATAACCTTCCACTAAAGTATCTTTGGGAAACTCTTGAACCCATTCAGGCACTTTTTGATTCGTGAAATTTATTCCTTTATCTCCAATTAAATCATGATTATAATCTCCACCTATAATCACATAATTATTTAATTTTTTTTCTTGTTGCAAAATTGCATTGACCATTTTCATTTGTTTTTGTCGGATAATTCCACCTTTATCATAAGCTGATAAATGGGCATTGATTAAAACCAATTCTTGACTACTATTTTCGATACTAAAACGATTCACTTGTAAAGCTCGATCTAAATCAAAAAATTTAGTTGGCCATGAATTATCAACTGGAAGGCTTCTTCGAACACTTTTATCGATATGATATTTCGAAAGAAAAGAAAGTCCGGATAAAACTTTTCCATGTGGCTTTAAAAGCGGATAAAACAAAAATTGAGAATGAAAATTAATTGTATGAACATGACTAAAATCATTAAATTCTTGTGAAATATGTTGGTGTTGATTGACAAAATGACTTCGATTAGCCTTAATATCTACTTCTTGTAGAAAGATAAAATCAGGATCTTCCTCTTTTAGGATATTTAAAACTCCATTTGTATTTTTTAAAACTTCCTTTTTATTTTTAGCAATAGAGTCACTGCCTCCATCCATAAAAAAACTAAAATCTTGTGAATAAGCTCCAAATCCAATATTATAAGTCATTATAGAATAAGAAACATTATTTTGAATTTTTAAAGTAGAACGATTTTGAATTGAATTTATTTGATTATCTTCTATGCGATAATAAGACAAAGTTAATACACTTGCATATCCACCAATAACCAATATTATAACAATAAAAATACATAAAATAATTTTTAAAAATTTCTTCATACTACTTCCTACTTTCTACTACATATATTTATATTATACTAATTTTTTCATTTTTATTTAATGCTTTTTTAAAAAAGTAGTTTATAATAATGTTGGGTGAGTAACATGAAAATATTACTTGTAGAAGACGAAAGACAACTTTCTGATGCCTTAGTCAATATTTTAAAAAAAGAAAAATATCAAGTAACACCAATTTATGATGGTGAAGAAGGTCTTTATTATGCCATTTCAAACTCTTATGATTTAATCATTTTAGATGTCATTTTACCAAATAGAGATGGATTTAGTATTTTAGAAGAAATTCGCAAAGAAAAAATTGGAACGCCGGTTTTAATGCTCACTGCTTTATCACAAGAAAGTGATAAGTTAAAAGGATTTGACTTAGGTGCGGATGATTATCTTCCTAAACCATTTTCAACTGCAGAATTAATTGCACGTATTCGCGCTCTTTTAAGAAGAAAAGGTGAGTATATTAGCGATAACTCTATTACTTTAGGAAATTTAACGCTTAATTTAAAATCTTATGAATTATCCACACCTTTTAATTCAATAAAAGTATCGGCTAAAGAATGTGAACTTTTACGTTTTTTAATGTCTAATCCTAAATTTATCGCTACCCGAGATGATTTAATTAATAAAGTTTGGGGATTTGACACTGAAATTGAATCAAATAGTATTGAAGTATATATGTCTTTTTTACGTAAAAAACTTGTTTTTTTAAAGTCAAATGTTATGATTGTCACTATTCGAGCAGTGGGCTATAAATTGGAGATTCAAAATGTTTAAAGAATTACGCAATAAATTTTCCAAAATTGTAATAATTTTTGGTGGCATTTTCATTTTATTTACGTTTTTGGGCATCTTTTCGGCTACTTATATTTCGAATCAAAAAGAAATAAATTATATTTTAAGAAATTCTTTAAAAACAGCTGTAAAAGCAGAGAATTTAGTTCCTCAAAAAGAAAGTTGTTCTTTTTTATTAATTTACGTTGATAACAATGGCAAAATTGAACGTTATGATAATGGTGAAGTAAAATTTGATTTATTTAAACAAACAAAAGAAAAAATGTTGAATCAAATCCATAATGGATATGAATTATGTGAAATTCTTTAACAAATATTTATTTTTTCTTCTTTCATCGACCATTTATCGTTTTTCAGTCTATGAATACGTTTGAAAATCATTTAGAATGTATATGGTTGAACAAATCCATTTCACATTTTAGCTCAACCAAAA
>CAJJXN010000009.1 GCA_905197115.1 uncultured Bacillota bacterium
ACTATGAAACTTGCAAGAATGAGAATGGAAACAGTTAAATTGTTTTGTAACCATGTATTTCGAATTTCCCAGAAAGCTTCTGAATACATTGAACGATTCTTTGCAATTGCATAATAACGAGCCGCTTCTTCAAATTGTAAGTCATAATAATAAGCATTTCCTAAACCTGTATTGGCAATAACAGATAATTCATCATATTGCAATACTTCTTCCCATGCTTTTCTTGATCTTTCATATTCATGATTATCAAAGGAAATGATGGCTTCAAATATAGCCTTTGTATAATTAGTTGGGTTAAAAGATTGAAGAATTTCTTTTTCTTGATCAATTGCCCAAATACGGTTAGTACTATCTACTCCAATAGCCTTTAAAACTTTGAACATACCCACAATATCAGGAGATTCAGTACCTTTTAAATTAGCACCAAAATAATAAATTATATGACCCGTAGGATCTAATACTACAATTGTACCATTTTGTTCTGCCAAGAATGTAATTTTATCTTTTGTAACCATTACGTCAACATATTCAATTGGCCAATCCGAATTAAAAGAGAAAATTCCTGAACCATCTGTTTTATGTTTGGTAAGACTTGGATAAGTAGTAGTTGGCATAGATTTTGTTGTCATTGAGTAAACTAAGTTTTGATTGTCAATAAATACATTATTAAATCCAACTGGCTCTGGTTTTTCTTTTAATTGTTCAAGTTGTTTTTTCGTACCAAAAGTCTTAACTAAGTAATATAATGCACTATACTGAACATTATTTACAGCAAAGAAACAAACAAAGTCACTATAAGCTAAACGAGAAGTATCTACTTCCAATTGTAAATATGATGCTGAAAGTAAAATCATTCCAGAGCTTGTAGAAGGAGCTGCAATATAAATTTTACCTTCACTATCAACTGCAATTTTTTGCGGATCAAATTTTGTTAATTCAGCCGTTCCAAATGCAGGAGTACGAGTGATTATTCCATTATTTTCTTCTACTGGTTCTGTAATAATTTTATAATTATTTATATTATTTAAAGGAGCTACATAAATAAATCCTGTAAATATGTACTCTTTACCTTTAACACCTGCATTAATCGTATAAGTAGCTTTAGCATCGGATATATAGAGGTATTTTACGCCATTGATTTCTTGAATCCATAATCCAGTAGGAGTATCTATATAAGCGAATGAGGTTAAAGATATTTTTTCAACTGTTTCATTTGGATTATCTGCGGATAAATTCATTTTAATAATAAATGGATTTTTATCTTTTGATGCATTTAATATATACGCAATATCACAATTTTTTCCATCAATAATTTCATGATCAATAAATATTTCTTGAGGATTTGATAATCCAATTGTCGTATAGGATGACCCTGGCTCATACGCGTCAGGCGCATTAATAATTTGATTATCAGAATTTAAAGTTCGAGTATAAACGGTTGCTGTTGCAGCTTCAACTGGGGCAACGTTTGAATTAAATGGTGTAGTCGAACTTCTACCTAAAACACCACTTGCAGCAATAATAAGTGTAATGCCGATTAAGGCAAATAATTTTTTAATATTTTTCATTATTTAATACCTGATTTCGCCATTGTATTCATTACTCTTGATTGCATTGCAATAAAGATAATTAAGTTAGGAACAAAAGTAATAAGAGAAGATGCTGCGGCAACTCCTGTTGCTTTAATTCCTGCTGAGGCTTGTAATAAGCCTAAATAATAAGGAAGCGTTTTTAAACTTTCACTTGTTAAATAAATTAAACTTGCGCCTCCTGAATTCCATATATTTTGGAATGCTAAGATTGCAACTGTTGCAATCGCTGGTTTAACAAGTGGCATAACGAACTTAAAAATAATTTGTAAATCGTTTGCGCCATCTAATTTTGCAGATTCCAAAATTTCTTTTGGAACACCATCATCAATATACTGTTTCATCAAAAACAAATACGTAGGAACCGCTAATGATGGAATAATATGTACCCAGAAATTATCCATTAAGCCTAAATAAGAAATAATTAAATAATTCGGTACCGCTACCGCTACAGCAGTAAACATTAAAGCAAGTTGGTTAATTTTAAATAAAGTATTTTTAAACTTAAATTGCTTTTTGGAAATTGCATAAGCAGCAGCAACTGTAATTACTAAAACAGCAAATACATAAACAACGGATATAATTACTGAATTCAATACATATCGAATCCAAGGAAGCCCTGTTGTTCGAGCAAGTCTGCCTAACTCTGTAAAATTAGATAAAGTTGGATTCTTAACAATTAATTGAGGTGGGAAATAAAATAATTCATCCAAAGGTTTGAAAGCTTGGTTTACAATATAAATTATTGGAAGAATCATTACTGCACCAACTAATAGCAAGACAACTAAAAATTTGATTTGGCTAGCTTGAAATCGTTTTGGATTCAGCTGCGTAACCTGAAATGATGCCATAATTTTTCCCTCCTTAATCTTTTTCTGCAAATAACTTACTAGCTATTTTAGAGAAAACTAATATAAATAATAACAAGACAACCGACATCGCCGACGCATATCCTAATTCATTTCGAATAAATGCATAGTCATTCATATGCGCTAGAATTGTTTGCGCCGAGTTTTGTGGGGTTGGGTTTGAACCCGACAAATCTACAGCCAATGCCCCCGCCGACATCGCACCTGTAATCGACATAATCGCACTAAAGAACATTGAACCTTTCATTTGTGGAATGGTTACATAAATGGTTTCTTGGAAACGATTCTTAATTCCATCTATATGTGCAGCCTCAAATAATTCTTGATCTAAGTTACACAATGAAGCTAAGACAGATAAGAAACCAATACCAAATGAACTCCATAAAGCAACAAAGATGGTAATGGTTAATAGATATTGTGGATTTGTTAACCATGCAATCGGTGCTTTGATAATTCCTAAATTCATTAAGAACGCATTTAAATATCCAAATTGGTCTCCGGAGAAAACCGATTTCCAAATAACTCCAATAAAGACGCCACCTGCTAAAGATGGGGTATAGATAACTAACGCCAATACTGTTCGAATTCCTCTAGGTAATTGTGCTAACATCCAAGCAAATAAGAAAGATAAGACATATCCACCTGGACCTACAATAATTGCAAATTTTAACGTTTGTGGCACAACATACATCATAAATTCTCTGTCGCGAGTGAACATATCCACATAGTTTTGAATTCCTACAAATCGAGGAGCATCAATCGCATTATAATAAGTGAGAGATAATAATGCGGATACAAATACTGGAAGAACAATAAAGATAAAGAATAAAGAAGCAAAAGGGAAGATTAACCAAAACACACTCCAAGCAGACCCATTAATACCACTTGTTTTATGATGTTTTTTCTTTTTTACTTTATTCGTATTTTTTACAGCTGTGTAACCTAAGACATTTCTACGTCCCGATTCAACTTTATACGAACTATTATGTGTAGTATTCATCGTTCTACCTCCTTAAATTGGACAAGAATTAGAATAAGAATTTCCCGTTTTTATTCCATTTTTATAATTTGATATACATTCCATTATCCAATCATAAGAACGAATTTTATATTCTTTAATTCCTTGCTTTGTTTTTGTATCATAAAATCCAAATTCTTCCATTTTTCTTTGAATTTCACGATCCATGATAACTTTATTTAAATCGACAGCATTAGCGACACTCATTGGACCACTATTTGCTTTCCCTAATACAACTGTGTTCCAAATGTCGGACAAGCCTCTTTGAATCATATATTGACCTGGTAATTGTTGTAAATCAATAATCCATTTTTGAGCTTCTAATACTGTATCGCGCACATCATTATCAATTAAAAGTTCTTGGGCTGCTTCAACATTTGCACTAAACCAAATAAAAGATGGTCCATAAATAGATTGTAATGTGTCTGCATATTCAATTTGCGTATCAGCATCCATCCACCATTTATTAAATGTCCACGCATCATCAATTCTTTTTGATTTGTTAAAGATCATGGATGTTTGACCATTTGAAATGTACCATCTTGATACATCATCTGGTGTTCCATCTTTATTAATATCACTACAAGTACCTTCTTCAATGGAACAATTTTGTTTTACTCCTGGAGGTAAAGTAACTTCCCATTTACCAACAAGTTCTGGAGCTACATATTTTAAGGAAATGTACATGGAAACATCACCAATTCCCATTGGTACAGAGCCATATCTAAATGAATTAAAGAAGTTAGCAATTTCAGCAGGTAAAGCATAAACTGTATATAAATCCGTTAAAGTTCTTAATCCTTTTAAACTTGCTTCATTTCTTAAATCAATTGAATATCCATCATCTGCATATAATTTTCCACCATTTTGAAGAATCATTTGTGCAGTAGCAGAAATTGGTTTAAGTGAAGAAGATACACTTGCTGGATAATAGTAATTCATTCCAAAACTTTGAAGTTTTGGTAAAATATCAATTAAATCATCCCATGTATTTGGAATGGTTAATTTTGTATTACTATCTCCTAAAATTTCAAGAATATCGCTTCTTACAAATTGTACTTGAGCTGTTGAAGTTTCAGGTAAACCATAAATTTTATCTTGATATAAACTCGACATTAATTGTCCAGCAGGAACTTTACTTGCATATTCCCAAAAATCAGGGAAATCACTTAAAGGATAAGCAGCATCTCCACGTAATGCGAATTCAAATGCTAACCCAGAAGTAACACCTAATGCTAAGTCAGGAGTTTGATTTGCTGCATTTGCTAAAATCAAGTTTTGTTCGCCTGGCATTTGCCGTAAGTTAACTTTAATTCCTGTTTTTGGAGTAAAGTCATTATCAGCCATAGTTTGCATAATTTCAATATAGTTAGTAGAACGATTTACCCAAACATTTAATTCATCACCATTTAAATTTGATTTGTAACGATCAGATGTAAATGTGTCGAATAAAGAACTCATACTATTTTTAAAAGTTACCCATCCAGAAGCATTTGCAACAGGAATTTTATTTTCATTATTTGTTAAATAAATCATATCAAGTGTCATACTTGTATTAATTAACATATTGGCAGTATCTGCTACAAGTTTTGCTAAACAAGAATCTCCCGATGAAAATTTATTTAAACTATTTGGGATACTATTTGGTGATTTAACAAAGCCTTCTAATAACTGCGTCATACGAGGAAAATAAGAAAGTAACACTGAATTTTCATCTACTAAACTTGATAAACGATTGTATTCATAATAAATTACATTTTTATAATTTTGTAAAATGTCTTCTGTTTCAGGAATATAAGAAGTTAAGCGATAAGGTCGATTGGAATCGGCTGAAACCCCAATTAATTTACGAATATCAATAGCAAAATCATTAATATCATTATAAATCGTCATTAAATTGTTATAACTTTCTGCAAAATATTCTTTTTCAGATTTTATCGTTAATTCATAAGTTTTATTGGCTTCAAAATAATAACGTAAAACTGTATTTCCACTATGAAGCGTTTCGTTTGCATAACCACTACCTGTATTATTTAAACGATAATTTTTAAATTCTTTAAATGGTATTTCACCATTAATATAAATTGAGCGGAAAACAGGTGCTTCGTTGGTTCCATTGAAATAATGAAGAGTAATTGGATACATTCCTGGTTCACTTACTTCAAATTTCCAAGTCGCACTTTGACCAGCAGAATCCCAACCTTGTAAAATATTAATCATTTTTTTGTGATTATCAAAAGGTTGCACCGTTGCTGTCATTTCAGTCGCTAAACGAATGGATTTCGTATCTTTATAAGCATACTCTGTCGCATTCATTTTATAAAAACCATTTCCTAATGTTTTTTGAACATCCGTCAATCCAGAATAATAAGCGGTATAATCTTTTAATGGATTATAAGGTACAATTGTTAAATTCTTTAAATAAATTTCATCTGAAGAATTACTACGAATTGAAATATAACTATTTTCTGGACCGATTTCAAAAATAGCAGGATCGGCTGTATCATATAAGTTTGTATTTAAAGAAACTTTATTCCATGTTCCATATCTTCTAGATTTAGGAGCCATTTGATCCTTATATTTGTTTACATAAGCATCAAAATTTTTGTCGCCATTTTCTTTCTTTTCAACAGCATCTTCATAAAGCATTGGCAACTCTAAAGATGTAGCTTGAGCAAATTGCAAAGAAGATCCAACATAAACACTTACAATACCACTTGAAACACTTTTATCTGTCAAATAATATTCTAGTTCTAAAGTATATAATCCTCTTGTATAATCTCTTGGTATAGAATAACGAACTTCGCCGCCTACAGATTTTGGCAATAAAATAGCAATATCTTCTTTCGATTCTCCCGCAATATCTTCTATTGGATGAGTGCCTGTTGGTTGAACCTCTACTTTTTTATCTTCACTAATAAATGTCGAATATTTTTCTAAAAGTTCTTTATAGCGATAAACATAATCTTGTCTGCTTGAATCTTTGCGTTTAATCAAATATTGAATGCTATTACGATAGGTTTCATCATCTACATGGTATGGTTTAACCGCACTGCTACAAGAAGTTGCCAAAAATAACAGTCCTAAAAACATCGCTATTTTGCTCTTTTTTGTTTTCATCTTATTCCTCCTTTAACGACAAATACGAGAATAGATTTTTAACACTATTCTCGTTATTTATTTAAATTATACTTTCTTTTCTGTTGGATCCCAATCGCTTGGAAGAATATAATTTGCTCTCATATTTTCTTCTAAGAAATTCCAACTTGTTTCTGTAAGAGAATTAATTTCTGCTGTCATATCAGCTAATTTACTTCTCATTTGGTCTACCCAAGTAACGCTACTAACGACTACTCCATCACCTGGTTGTCCATAACGCCCATTCCAATTTGCCATAACTTGTTTTGTTCCACCAACTTCACTTGGAACTGTCATTGGATAAGTGTTTGAATTACAAATGATACCTTTACCTTCGTTGTACATTTCCATTACTCTTGCCATACCTGGTTTTTCATTTGTAAATGCAGGATATGCATCAAAGAAATATTGTAATTGAGTTTGATATTCATCTGTTACTCCTTTTACACTAGAAGGTAATGAATATGCTTCATTATTTTCATCTTTTTCTCTTAAAATAGGAAGTCCTTTAATCGCACCTGTTACTATATCATCTGATTCGTTACTTCTTTTCCATTTAATTTCAGAAGCGGCTTTAATTGATCTTGGATCAGATACCATGAAAGTTGCAAAATAAGCTGCTGCTTCTTGAGAAAGTCTTTGTTTTTTAGTACAAACTTCTTGATTATTTGAATCTAATGGACATTGATTTCCAATTGATAAAGCACCCATTAAAAGACCCAAAGTATTTTCTCCTTCTGAATCTAAAGAAGGGAAAGGATAAATATCTAAATCATCTACTGTATTTTCTTTTTCTGCGAATGATGAAAGACCACCGATTGCAAAAGGATTATCTAATTGAACTAAAGCTGATCCTGATGCCATTAAAGCGGTTTTTTCCCATCCATTCCAAACAGTATTGTTAGGATGTTTTCCACCACCTGACATGGTAGCATCAAACCAAACATAATCTTTTACCCATTTATTTTCTAAAGTTAAGATTTTTTCAATTTCAGGTGTATTTAAATCAACTGGTTTTCCATCGATATAATTACGATAAATTGTTGGAGCCATAAAGTTAACCATTTCATAATTTAAGTTAACTAAACCTGCTAAGTCATTAGTATTAGTTGGAGTAGAAGAAATAATTTCATCTAATTTATCTAATGTCCAGTCAGCATCTGTTGGTTCAGGTAATTCTAAAAATCTTTTTTCAATTGATTTCGTATTAACGAACAAACCATAAGGGAAAATTCCATAAGGAACAGCACCTTGGAAACCACCATAATTATAATATTTTAATAAATCAGGATTAATATAGTTATAAAGAGGCATTTTATCAGTGTATTGACCAATATCTGCTACATATCCTGCACTTAACAAAGTAGGAATTGGATCTACGTGGTGCATGATATGAGGTGGACGTTGTCCATGAGAATCAATATAATCTGCAAAGTTATCATAGAAACTTGGTGAATATCCTGTTCCGTTACCACTAATTACATTAATTCTAATTTTTGGATATATTTTCTTAAATTCTCTTGCTGCTGCAAAAAATAAAGCTTGGCTACCATCTACAATATCTTCAGCAACGTGTTTTGGATTTCCTGCATCCATCCAGCGACCTTCTAATCCGTAAATATACATAAATACATCTAAGTCACCTTCGTATTCTAATACAGGATCCCATCCTTCAATCCCAGAAAAACTTGGAGTTCCTTTGTTATTGCCTCCTCCTTTTTTATTACAACCAGTAAGAGATGTAATCGCTACCAATAATGGCAACGCAACTAATAAAGTTTTTTTCAATTTCATATTTTTTTTCCTTTCTTATTTTATTTGCTAACGACTAAAATTGTATTCATCACTTTTCTTGAGTTTTCTACTACATAAGCTTGTCCATAATCAGCAGAACGAACTTTTACAACCATTTGACCTGCGCGATTCACTAATAATTGTGTTGAACCTCCGCCATCAAAGTTTGCGGCATTATAAGCTCCATAGTATCGCATAAAATCAGCTAACTCTTCTAAATTAACGCCCGTATTAATTGTAACACCAGTAATATGACTATAGTATTCTAAATCTTCTACAGAAACAATCATCACTTTACCATCATTTTTTACACCAATAGCTGTACGTGGAACTCTTTCGGCTGCTCTATTTGAAGTTTCCTTTGCTACTGTAGGAGCAAGTTGACCTTCTTCTACAAGAGCATGTCTTGCACCTAAAATCGTATCATAATAGTTCCATGTGCCATCTTTGGATTTAATAAACCCTACCGCAATTTGTGTTCCTTCTACAATTTTGTCCTTTAAACTATCTGGAATTGATAAATAAGTAACTTTTTTAGAAGGTTGTAATTTTTGAGCAGTCGTCACTTCAAAAATATCACTCACATGCGCTTTTAAAACATTATTTTCTAAAGTATTTGTTGTTAATTCAACAATCGTTTGATTAGAAACTGTAGCTTCCTTACGATAAATCCAGTTGGAGACAGTTTCAGTCACATTTCCATCAATGGAAACATCAAATAATTCACTATTACACTCTCTATCATAAATTTCTAAGCCATAACTTAAAGTGCTTTCTACGTTTTCTTTTTGATCTTTTGATTTAGTCATCGTTGCCACTTGTGCTTGTTCGCCACTTACTCCAAAAAGGTAAGGTGAACTTTTTGGAACATCGTTATAGTTAACAGTATGTCCATTTTTTAAAATCACACCATCTTTCACAAAGGCATTTACGGTTACATCGCCATAAAAGTCAGCATTTGTAGCCATATAAACTTGCTTGTCAGGATTATCATTTTTCCAAGCATTTACCTGTGAAATAATTTTAGATGTTTTACTATAACCTACAGGACTTGTTGTGTTTTCATAACTACCTGCTACAATTTTAGCTTTCGTTAAATCAACTTCTGTTACAAATACTGTAATATGTTTTCCAATCGCAACTGTATTTAAATCATATTGTACCTTATAGAGGTTCACTCCTTCGCCTAATTCTTGATTCAATTCTTTTTTATAAGAATTAACATCAAACGTAATAGGTGCATATTCTTCCTCTTTTGGATAAGTGATTGGCGCCGCTTTTGAATTACAAAATTCACATTCTTTTGGTGGTTCAACTACTGTACTTGTAGATGAATTACTCACTGTAGGTAAAGTTGAATTTCCATAACTAGTAGAATTTTCTGATTGTTGTTGTTTATTACATCCAGCAATTAATGTTAAAAGCAAAGCCGATAATCCAATACAAATTCTTTTATTCATTTTAATCCTCCTTCTTTTATTTTTAGCAAATAATATTTTATATTATTCGATTGGTTCTTAGATATTATAGCATATAATTTTTACCTAGACTATAAAAAAATTATTTTTTTATTCATTTAAAGCGTTTTCATTTTGCTATATTCTCATTTTATGCAAAAAAACGCTTTTTTTTATTACTTTTTTATGATTTTATAATTAAAATTTTTTTCTTAAATTGTTCAAAATTTCTAAAAATTCTGCATAAGTTGTAATTTGAGATATATTTTTTCGAATATTAGCTGAATCATAAAAAGATTTTAAAAACCATCCTGCTTGTTGTCTTAATTCGCGAATTGCGGTATATTCTCCTTTTAAGTCAGTTAAATCTTTTGCATAATTCAATAAAATATCAATTTTTGATTCTATCGATAAATTAGGCAACAATTCACCAGTCTTCAAAAAATGATTAATTTGCTTAAAAAGATAAGGATTTCCATAAGATCCACGGCCAATCATAACTGCATCACAGCCCGTTTTTGTCAACACTTCTTTTGCTAATTGAGGCGTTGTTATATCCCCATTAGCGATAACAGGAAAATCTTTTAACTCTTCTTTAATTTGACGAATGATATCATAATTTACTTTTCCAGCATATAAATCAGTTTTCGTTCGTCCATGAATACAAATCGCACTTGCACCTGCTTTTTTTATCAATTTAGCCACCTTTAAAGCATTAATATGATTGTGATCCCAGCCAATTCTTATTTTAACTGTAACTGGTTTTTTTACGTTTTCAACGACAGATTTAACAGTTTCATAAATACGGTTTTCATCAAGTAAATAATCACTTCCAGCTCTTGCTTTTAATACTTTTGGTACTGGACAGCCCATATTGATATCAATAATATCTGCATCTGTTTGCTCATCCACAAATTTTGCGGCATGAATCAAAGTTGGAATATCTCCGCCAAAAATTTGAATAGCTATTGGATGTTCATTTTCGTCGATTTTAGCGAGAGAAAGTGTCTTTTTATCCTTATAAAATATTCCTTTATCGCTAATCATTTCACTATAGACCATAGCAGCTCCATATTGTTTACACATCTTCCGATATGCCAAATTGGTCACTCCAGCCATAGGAGCAAGTACTACTTGACCATCAATTTTTACATTTTTTATATAAAAAGACACTTAAACCAAATCCTTTCAATACAGAAAAATGCACGATTTGAGTGCATTTTTATTAGTTATTTTATAATTGTCTTACCACCCATATAAGGTTGTAAAGCTTTTGGAATATTGACACTTCCATCTTCATTCAAGTTGTTTTCTAAGAAAGCAATTAACATTCTAGGAGGCGCTACCACTGTATTATTTAAAGTATGAGCAAAATATTTTCCTTTTTCTCCATTTACGCGAATTCCAAGTCTTCTTGCTTGAGCATCTGTTAAATTAGAACAACTTCCTACTTCAAAATATTTTTGTTGACGAGGGCTCCACGCTTCTACATCAATACTTTTGCTTTTTAAATCAGCTAAATCACCTGAACAACATTCTAATGTACGAACAGGTATATCTAATGTTGTAAAGAAATCCACTGTATTTGTATATAATTTTGTAAACCATTCTTTACTTTCTTCTGGTTTACAAACCACAATCATTTCTTGCTTTTCAAATTGATGAATACGATAAACGCCTCTTTCTTCGATTCCATGTGCTCCTTTTTCTTTTCTAAAACATGGAGAATAGGATGTATATACATAAGGTAATTTCTTTTCATCTAAAATTGTATCAATAAATTTACCAATCATCGAATGTTCGCTTGTGCCAATTAAATAAAGATCTTCTCCTTCAATCTTATACATCATGGCATCCATTTCTTCAAAACTCATTACTCCTGTTACCACATCACTGCGAATCATAAAAGGTGGAACAACATAAGTGAAACCACGGTCAATCATAAAGTCACGTGCATATGAGATAATTGCTGAATGTAATCGAGCGATATCTCCCATTAAATAATAAAAGCCATTTCCCGCTACTTTTCTAGCGCTATCTAAATCAATGCCATTTAATCTTTCCATAATCTCTAAGTGATATGGAACATCAAATGGTTTTAACAAAGGTTCACCGTACTTTTTAACTTCTACATTTTCACTATCATCTTTTCCAATAGGTACAGTTTCATCTATGATGTTTGGTATTTTCATCATGATTTCTTTTAATTTTGCCTTTGTACTTTCTTCCACAACTTCTAAATCTTTTAATTGTTGATCAATTGCAGCAATTTCTTTTTTTACTTCTTCTGCTTGTTGTTTTTGACCTGTTGCGAAAAGTTTACCAATTTCTTTACTTAAACTATTTTTCTTTCCTCTTAAATCACTTGCTTGTGTGATATATTTACGACTTAAGATGTCTAATTCATAAGCTTCATCCACAAGAGGTAATTTGTGATCTTGAAATTTCTTTTTAATATTTTCTTTTACGAATTCTTTGTTCGTTCTTATTAATGCAATATCAATCATTTTGCCCTCCAATGTTCCACGTAGAACATTTTATTCTTGTTCATTGTTTTCGACTGCTTTTTCTTCTACTATTTCTTCTGTTTCTTCTTTAGAAGTAACGGCTAAAGAAGAAACTTCTTGACCTTCACTTAATTTAATAATTCGAACACCCAATGTATTTCTACCTGCTTTTTTCACTTGTTCTAAAGAAGTTCGAATGACAATTCCTTGATTTGTAACAACTAAAATGTCTTCGTCACCACGAACCGCTTTAATATTGGATAAAGCACCATTTTTTTCTGTTGTCTTCATGGTTAGAACCCCTTGACTGCCTCGATTTGTTAATCGATAATCAAGTATTGGAGACATTTTTCCATAACCATTTTTACTTATCACTAAAATTAAATCACCTTCAAGCGAGGTTGCAACACCAACGACTTCGCCACCATTGACATTAATTCCTTTTACCCCTGATGCGGTTCTTCCCATTGCTCGAACATCTTTTTCTTTAAAACGAACAACTTTCCCATTTGAAGATGCAATTAAAATTTCAGCAGTGCCATCAGTTAATTTTACATCAATTAATTCATCGCCTTCTCTTAATCCGATAGCGATTTTTCCTTTTTGACGTATATTTTCAAATTCTTTTACAGCCACTCTTTTTACTATTCCATCTTTTGTAACAAAGACAAGCGTTGCGTTTTCGTCATATTCATTTAATGAAATAATAGAGCGAACTTTTTCTGTACTATCCATATTTAATAAATTAATAACTGGAATGCCTTTTGCAGTTCTTCCATATTCTGGAATTTGATGTCCTCGAATACGATATACTTTTCCAAAGTTAGTGAAAAACATCACATCGGTATGTGTATTAGAAACTACAATTTTATCGACTATGTCTTCTTCATTTGTAGTCATACCTTTAATGCCTTTACCTCCGCGATTTTGAGTCTTATAAGTATCTTCAGGCACTCTTTTAATATAACCATTAATTGTTAAAGTAACAATAATATCTTCTTTTGTAATTAAATCTTCGTCATCAATATTGAAATCACCCATTATAATTTCACTTCTACGTTCATCATTATAACGATTTTTAATATCAATTAATTCATTTTTAACGATTTCAAATATTCTTTCATCACTTGCTAAAATCGCTTTGTATTCATCTACTTGAGCTTCTAAGTTTTGACATTTAACTTCTGTTTTTTCGATTTCCAATGCAGATAAACGACCTAAACTCATAGATACAATCGCTTTCGCTTGACGCTCACTTAAATTAAAGCGTTCCATTAAAGCACTTTGTGACTCGTCCACATTTTTAGAGGCACGAATAATTTTGATGACTTCATCTATGTTTTCAATCGCGATTATAATTCCTTTTAACACATGTAATTCATCTTCTGCTTTTTTAAGATCAAATTGGGTGCGTCGACGAATGACATCTTTTTGATGTTGTAAATAATAAGTTAACATTTCTTTTACTGGTAATACCTTAGGTTCGCCATCTACTAAAGCTAACATATTAATTCCATAACTTACTTGTAATTGAGTTAACTTGAACAATTGATTTAAAACAACTTCAGGAACGACATCTTTTCTTAATTCAATGACTACTCGAATATCTTCTCCACTGGATTCATCACGTAAATCTGTAATTCCATCTATAACTTTATCCCGTGCTAACTCTGCAATTTTTTCAATCATCACAGTTTTATTTACTTGATATGGAATTTCACTTACAATAATTTTACTTTTACCATTCGTTAAATTTTCAATGGATGTTTTTGAACGTAAAATAATTGTTCCATTCCCTGTTTCATATGCTTTTTTAATACCTGATTTTCCTAAAATATAAGCTCCTGTTGGAAAGTCAGGACCTTTTAAAATTTGCATTAGTTCAACTATTTCAATTTCAGGATTTTCTGCAATTGCTAAAATAGCATCAATTGCTTCTCCTAAATTATGAGGCGGAATATTTGTCGCCATTCCAACTGCAATTCCTGTTGAGCCATTGACTAAAATATTTGGAAATTTAGAAGGTAAAACCACCGGTTCTTCTTCTTCACCATCATAGTTAGGCATAAAATCAACTGTATCTGAATCTAAATCCTTTACCATTTCCATGGCAATTTTAGACATTCTTGCTTCCGTATAACGCATAGCAGCTGCGCCATCACCATCAATAGAGCCAAAGTTTCCATGACCATCTACTAAAGGATAACGAGTCGAGAAATTTTGTGCTAAACGTACCATTGCTTCATAAATTGCACTATCTCCATGAGGGTGATATTTCCCCATTACATCCCCAACAATACGTGCCGATTTTTTATAGGGACTTCCCGCATTCATTTTTGCTTCACTCATACCAAATAAAATACGACGATGTACTGGTTTTAATCCATCTTTAACATCAGGAAGTGCACGTGCAACAATAACGGACATTGCATATTCTAAGAATGACGTTTTTACTTCATTCGAAAGGTTTACGATTTGAATTCCTTTTTCGGCTTCTTGTGCTTCATGTTCAGCAAATTCTTTTAAATCTTCTTTCATTTTTACACCTCCATTTTTAAATATCTAAATTTGTAACAAATTTTGCATTATCTAAGATATATTTCTTTCTAGGTTCAACTTTTTCGCCCATTAGCATATCAAACACACGATCCGCTTCAATGGCATCATCCATTGAAACTCTAAGTAGCGTCCGATAAGCTGGGTCCATGGTTGTTTCACTTAATTGTTGATAATCCATTTCTCCAAGACCTTTATAACGTTGAATATTAGCTTTTCCAGTGATACGTTTACGAATTTCTTCTAATTGTGCATCGTTATAGGCATATTCTACCGTTTTTCCATACTCTACTTTATATAAAGGTGGTTGAGCAATATAAACATGTCCTGCTTCAATTAAAGGTTGCATATAACGATAAAAGAAAGTTAGTAACAAAATACGAATATGAGAACCATCTACATCGGCATCGGTCATGATAATAACTTTGTGATAACGAAGTTTTTCAATATTAAATTCTTCATGAATGCCTGTTCCTAAAGCAGTGATGATATTGCCAATTTCAGCATTTTCAAACACACGATGTGGATTCGCTTTTTCAACATTAATAATTTTACCTCTCAATGGTAAAATAGCTTGATATTCACGTACACGGCCTTGTTTTGCACTACCACCAGCTGAATCCCCTTCGACAATAAACATTTCACATAAGGAAGCATCCTTACTTGAGCAATCCGCTAATTTTCCAGGAAGAGTGGAGAATTCTAAAGCCCCTTTTCTTCTTGTTTGTTCTCTTGCTCTTTTAGCGGCTAAACGTGCTTTATTTGCAAGCATGGCTTTATCCACGATAATTTTTGCTTCAGCAGGATTTTCCATTAAGAAACGTTGAACTTGATCTCCAAAAATGGAACTTGCTAATTTTCTAACTTCTGAATTTCCTAATTTTCCTTTTGTTTGTCCCTCATATTGTGGGTCTGGATGTTTAATCGATATAATAGCCGTCATACCTTCTTTAATATCATCCCATTGAAGATTTTCATCATTATCTTTCAACATCTTTTTATCTCTAGCATAATTATTAATCACACGAACTAACGCTAAACGGAAACCTTCTTCATGTGTTCCTCCTTCGCGTGTATTAATATTATTACAGAATGAATATAAACTTGGAATATAGCCTTCGTTGTATTGAATAACTCCTTCAACAGCGATGATTTCTTTTTTACCACGCACGTCTGTTTCTTCTTCACCTTTAACGTGAATAATGTGGTCATGAATTGGTGTTTTATTAGCATTGATAAATTTAATATATTCTTCTAAACCAATTTCAAATAAGAATTCATCTTTTTTTCCACTTTCCGTTCTTAAATCTGCAACTGTCAATTTAATTCCTTCATTTAAGAAAGCTAATTGGCGTGTTCTTTCCATTAATATTTCATAGTCGTATTCTTGCGTTTCTTCAAAAATAGAAGCATCTGCTTTAAAACGAACGGTGGTTCCTGTATCACTTGGATCTACATTACCAATAATTTTTAAATGGCCATCTGGATGCCCACCATTGATAAATTTTTGATAATATAAATTACCATCTCTTTTTACCCAAACTTCTAAATATTCAGACAAAGCATTTACTACAGAAGCCCCTACACCGTGAAGTCCTCCTGAAACTTTATAACCGCCGCCTTCTCCAAACTTACCTCCAGCATGTAAAACGGTATAGATTGTTTCGACAGTGGAGATGCCTGTTTTTGGATGAATACCCGTTGGAACTCCACGACCATGGTCTATAACTTCAATAACATTATCTTTTAAGATACTAATATTGATTTCTTTTCCATATCCTGCCATCGCTTCATCAATCGCATTATCTACTATTTCCCACACGAGATGATGAAGTCCTGTCTTGGATGTAGTTCCAATATACATCCCTGGTCTTTTTCTTACTGCTTCAAGTCCTTCTAAAACTTGAATATCACTCTCATTATAATGTGTTGTTTTATTTTCATCCATTTTTCAATACTCTCCTTTCAACAATTTTTCCTTGTAGGATTTTTAATATCTCAATCGGAATGTTTACTTTTTTAGAAATGACTTCTAAATAATTCGTACAAGTAATAAATACTTGTTCTTTAGAAGTGATATATTCAAATAATGCTTCTTTTTTTTCTTGATCTAATTCAGAAAAAGCATCATCTAAAATCAAAATTGGCTCTTCTTTATTTACTTTCGTAACGATCATCGCAATGGCTAATTTCATAGATAAGGCAATGAGTCTTTGTTGTCCTTGCGAAGCAAATAATCCTACTTCTTTTTCATTTAAATAAGTTATAAAATCATCTTTATGAACTCCTATTTGAGTAAACGTCTTCTCCATATCTTTCTCATAGTTATCTTTTAATATTTCTTTTGCTTTTTTTACATATTTTAGTTTATCGGATTCTTCTAAAAACGTCTTATAAACAAACTCTAATTTTTCGGATTTTTTTGTGATTTTAAAATAAATATCTGAAGCTACTAACGAAATTTTTTCAACCAACCATTTTCTGCGTTGAAATAAATCATAAGAACATTCAATTAGTTTTTCATCTAATGTTTCAAGCAATAAATAATTAATTTTATTTTTTTGCTTAAGCAATGCATTTCTTTCATTTAACACTCTTTGAAAAACAATTAATTGTTTAATATAAAGTGGGAATAAAGATGAAAGTTCACTATCTAATAACCATCTTCGACTACGTGGGGAATCTTTAAAAATAGAAATATCTTCTGGAGTAAAACAAATGGCATTGAGATTACCTAAATATTCACTCACTTTCGAAACTTTATTTTTATTTAGAAAACAAGTCTTTCCTTGATTTGTTAAATTAAGTTGACATTGAATAAACGAATTTGTTTTTTCAATTTTTGCTTTCATCATTGCTTCTTTTTCTAAATAATAAATTAATTCTTTTCGATGATATGTCCTAAAAGAATTTGTTTTAGCTAAGGAATAAATACTTTCTACTAAATTGGTTTTTCCTTGACCGTTATCTCCAAAAAGAATTGTGACACCTTTTGAAAATTCGACATCCAATTTTTGAAAATTACGAAAATTCTCTATCGATAGTTTTGTTATTCTCATTCTTTAATAATCTGAAAGGATGAATTTTCACACCACACAATATCATTTGGATATAGTTTTCTTCCTCGACGATTTTCATCTACCGAATTAACTTTTATCTTGTGTGATGACAAATAGTTTTTAGCCTCTCCACCATTTGAAATAATCGAGGCAAACTTCAAAAATTGACCCAACGTAATGTATTCACTTGTAATTCTAACTTTTTCCATAAAATATACCCCTTTATAGCATTTAAATTATAACATTTTTAAAACTAAATTTCAAATCTTTATTAGTATATATACTAATAAATTTATCATTTTGTATTATTTAAAAAAACAAAAAAAGCAATCCCCTTTAGGAATTGCTTTCATTGATGAAAAATTAATCTGCAACGTAAGGTAAAAGTGCCATTTGACGAGCTCTTTTAATTGCTACAGCCAAAAGTCTTTGATAACGAGCAGAAGTTCCAGTTAAACGACGTGGTAAAATTTTACCATTTGCTGAAATAAATTTCTTTAATAATTCAACATCTTTATAATCAATCGTTTTGATGTTATTTTTAGTAAAATAACATACTTTACGTCTTCTTTGTTGTTTTCTAAACATTTATATTACCCTTTCTATATTAAAATGGTAAATCTTCTTCAGAAAAAGACAATGAATCTTCACTTGGTGAAGTATCTTCTTCCATTGAAAATCCACTATTACGAGATCCTGGATTACTATCCTTTGGATCTAAGAATTGTATGTTTTCGCATACAACTTCTGTGACGGTAGCTTTTCTACCATCTTTTGTTTCATAAGATCTTGATTGAAGACGTCCTTCAACGCCAACTAAAGATCCCTTTCTTAAATAAGTTGCCATGAGCTTTGCAGTAGCTTGCCATGCAACGCAATTAATAAAACTTGTTGTTTTTTCTTGAGCGTTTTTTCCCACCGGATTATCAATTGCAACAGTGAATGAACACACAGGAATTCCAGAAGTAGTCATTTTTAATTCTACATCTCTTGTTAATCTGCCTATCATTACAACTCTGTTTATCATATTTTTTCCTCCTTAGGACTATAATGCAACAGTCATTTGACGTAAAACGTTTGCAGTATCAATTCTACAATTACGTTCAAATTCTTTTACACCTAAATCATTTTCAGCTTCAACAGTTACAACTACATAATAACCTTTTGTTTGAAAATCGATTTCATACGCTAAGTCTCTTAAGCCCCAGTCTTTTTCATTAACTTCAATTTTATCACCGTTAGCTAAAAGGAAGCCATGTAATTTTTCCATTAATTGTTTACGAGCTTCTTCATCAATATTAGCGTTTAGGATGTACATAATTTCGTACTTTTTCATCCTTACACCTCCCTTTGGTCATTGGCTACACTGCAAATGTAGCAGAGATTTGACTTACGTATTATATCACTTTTTTATTTAGATGTAAACCTTTTTTAACCCTTTGCATTAAGGTCTCTATTCTATATTAGAATCTTTTTGTAAAAAAACTTTTTTATTTATAAAAAAAAATAGACATTTCTTATGAAACATCTATTTAAAAATTATTTTTTTTCAACTAACGATACGATAAATTTAATCGCTGTTTTTACTTGATTTTCAATATCCACTTCTGCAAAAACAGGGACACATACTAAATCATCACCGCTTAAAACTAAAAATCCTCGTGCAATTGCAATCGCTTTGACCACTTGATTAATGGAACCAGCACCAATGGCTTGGATTTCTACTTTCTTTTGCGCCTTTAAGATATTGGCAATAGCTCCTGCTACTGCATTTGGGTTTGACTTTGTCGATACTTTTAATAATTCAATCATTTTTTCTTCCTCCATATTTTGTCATTGCTACATCATATGAAAGCAAAGAAATAATTATTCTACATCTATATTAATTCTTTTTATAGATAAGGCTTTTTTAGTTTTTAAGTCAATTGTTACAAATAATCCATTTATCATAATAGGATTATTTTTCGCTACACCATAAGGCTTTTTTTCGATACTAGTCATCGATTTTAAAACATCTTGATAATCAAAACCGATGACACTTTCTCTTGCACCACACATTCCTACATCCGTTATATAGGCTGTTCCGAGCGGCAAAATTCTCTCATCTGCAGTTTGAACATGTGTATGAGTTCCAAATATTAAAGAAGCTTTGCCATCTAAATAATATCCTAAAGAATTTTTTTCGGCCGTGAATTCAGCGTGATAATCAATAAGATATAGGGCATCCGGGTTTGTTTGATAAAATTTGTCAAATACTTCAAAAGGAAAGTTTGTCTCTAAGCGCATATTCCCTTTTCCTAGCAAATTAACCACACGAATCGTTTTATCTTTAATTATTGTTTCATAATATAAATTATTTTGAAAACAATCTGAAATATTATTTAAATTCATCGGTAAAATCATTTGCTTTGCTTTAACAGCATAAGAATAAATTTCTTTATTACCAAAAGTATGATTCCCCATGGTAATTACATCACAACCTGCTTTTACTAATTCTTGATATTGTTTATAATTTAAACCATTGCCATGAGACGCATTTTCTCCATTTACAATCAATAAATCGACTTGATATTGTTCTTTTAAAGATTTTGCATATTTTAAGACGGCTTTTCTTCCACTTCGTCCAATAATATCCCCAAAAACGAGAACATTGAACGTTTTATTTTGCAATTTCACTCACCCTTGTTTCTCTTACAACGGTCACTTTAATTTGTCCTGGATAAACCAATTCATTTTCAATCTTATCTTTAATTTGTCTTGCGATGTTATAAGCTTGAACATCATCGACTTTTTCAGGAACGACCATCACTCGAATTTCTCTACCTGCTTGGATAGCATAAGCTTGGCTTACACCATCAAATTCTTTCGAAATTGTTTCAAGTTGTTCAATACGTTTTACATATGTGTCTAAAGTTTCACTTCTAGCTCCTGGACGAGCGGCACTTAAAGTATCAGCTGCTACAACTAAATTAGAAATAATATGTGTAGCTGGTTTTTCACCATGATGTGATTCAATCGCATTGATTACAACTTCGTTTTCACCATATTTTTTAGCAAAGCGAGCCCCTAATTCTACATGGCTTCCTTCTACTTCAAAGTCAATTGCTTTACCTAAATCGTGTAATAAACCTGCTCTTTTAGCTAATTGTTGATCTGCACCGATTTCGGCTGCCATGATTCCAGCCAAATGAGCAACTTCCATAGAATGGGCAAGTCCATTTTGACCATAACTTGTTCTAAATTTTAATCTTCCAATCATTTCAACTAAATCTTTATTCATGCGAGGTAAATTCAATTTAAATAAAGCTTCTTCCCCTGCTTTTTTCGTAATTTCTTTTACTTCTTGTGTCGCTTTAGCCACTAATTCTTCAATTCTTCCTGGTTGAATACGACCATCTTTAATTAAAGCTTCAAGTGATCTTCGAGCGATTTCTCTACGAATTGGATTAAAACAAGATACTGTAATTACTTCTGGAGTGTCATCAATAATTAAATCGACTCCTGTTAATTGTTCAATTGTTTTAATGTTACGTCCTTCACGTCCAATGATACGGCCTTTCATCTCATCAGATGGTAAAGATACAACTGAAATAGTTCTTTCAGATGCGACTTCTTGACTAAATCTTTCAATTGTAAGAGCTAAAATATCTCTAGCTTCATCATCGGCTTTTTCTTTTGCCTCTTCTTCTCTTTCTTTTAAGTAAGCGGCAATTTCATGTTCTGATTTTTCTTTTACTCTTTCAAAAAGTTCTTTTTTAGCTTGAGAAGATGTCATTTGTGCAACCTTTTCAAGTTCTGTAATAATTGAATTAATTTTTACATCTAAATCTTCTTTTTGTTTTGCTAAGTCCTTTGCTTTTTTTTCTAGTTGTTGGTTGGCTTCTTCAAGTTGTTCCTCTTTCTTTTTCACCATTAAATCGCGCACATCGATTGATTGTTCGCGTTGAATTATTGCTTTTTCTAAATCTACCAATTGATCTTTTCTTTCTTTTATTTCTTTATCAGCGATTGTTTTTAATTCTAAAGCCGCAGCGCGACCTTCTAATTGAGCTGTTTTAATCATTTGGTTTGCTTTAATTTCGGCATCTTTTAAAGATAAGTCAATCTTGCTTTTTGCATTTTTATAACCCATAAATGGAATTAACCACATACATAAAGCGCCTATTACAAAGCACAATATTCCAACCCCAAGATAAATAAGCCATGTAGGAAAAGCGAAAATAATTCCTAACATCTTATTTCCTCCTGTTATCTATTTAATAGTACCTTTTGTACCATCTTTATTTTATCTTAAATTGCTGAAAATAGCAAATAATTTATGAAAAAATAATTCCCAATGAAAGACATTAAAAAAAACCGATTTTACTCGGTTTTATCTGTATTTTTATGATGAATCGCATCTACAACAGCGGTTTTAACTTCTTCATAAATTGTTGGGTTTTCATGCAAGAAATTTTTAACTTTGTCTTTTCCTTGGCCAATTTTTTCACCTTTATATTCAAACCAAGAACCTGATTTTCCAATAATATTAAATTTAACCGCCAATTCAATTAATTCTGCGTCTTTATTAATTCCTTTACCATACATAATTTCAACTGTCGTTGTTTTAAATGGAGGTGCAACTTTGTTTTTTACTACTTTTAAGTTTACTTCATTTCCTAAAATTTCTTCGCCATTTTTAATAACAGTTCCTCTTCTTACTTCTAAACGTACGGAAGAATAAAATTTTAACGCTCTTCCACCTGGTGTCGTTTCTGGATTTCCAAACATAATACCCACTTTTTCACGTAGTTGGTTAATAAAAATAATGCTACACTTCCGTTTATTTAAAACTGCCGTTAATTTTCTTAATGCTTTTGACATTAAACGAGCTTGTAAACCCACTTGGGAATCTCCCATTTCACCATTTAATTCAGCGACTGGAACTAAAGCCGCGACTGAATCGACAACAATTAAATCAATTGCATCACTTTTGGCTAACATTTCGGTAATTTCTAATCCTTGTTCACCTGAATCTGGTTGAGATAAAATTAATTCATCAATATCCACGCCTAAATTTTGAGCATACAAAGGATCAATTGCATGTTCTGCATCAATAAAAGCAGCTTTTCCCCCTTGTTTTTGTACTTCTGCAATGGCATGCAAAGCAAAAGTTGTCTTTCCACTCGATTCAGGACCATAAATTTCAATAACACGTCCTTTTGGATATCCTCCTACACCAAGAATATAATCAAGGGCAATTGAGCCAGATGGAATCACGTCTACATTGATATTACTGCGATCTCCAAGTTTCATTACAGCACCTTCGCCATACTGCTTTATAATTTGTTTTAAAGTATCTTCTAGATTTAATTTTACTTCTTTTTTTTCTGCCATAAATGCTCTCTCCTCTATTTCATTATATTCTATTTATAGAAAATGTCTTTATAAAAACATTAAAATTCTTTTTTTTGCATCTTGAATACATTGATTTCGAATTTCACTTCTTGTTCCTAAGTAAGTATCTTTAAAATGATGCGTTTTTCCTTTTATGATTAAACAAGAATAAACTAGTCCCACTGGTTTTTCTTCATCTGGATTTGGTCCTGCATTGCCTGTAAAAGAAATCGCAATATCACTACCAAAATCATTAAGAGCAGTTAAAGCCATCAAACAAGCCATTTCATCACTAATTGCGCCAAAGTTTTTTAGCACTTCTGCTCCTTTTAAAATTCTTTCTTTTGCTTTATTTTGATAAGTGACATATCCACCGACAAAAACTTCCGAAACACCACTAATGTTTACTAAAGACGAAGCAAATAAGCCTCCTGTTAAACTTTCACAACAAGAAAGAGTTAATTTTTTTTCTTTTAATTTTGCTACTAATTCTTCCATTTTACTTATCAAGTGTTGGCATAATAGAGTTAAAATATTGAACACCACCAATAATTGCAAACACGCCTCCAAGAATAACTAAAACCGCTCCTATATAAAATAAAACTACATGAGCAGAAGCAATAATTAATAATGCAATGCCTGGCATTAATGTGGCCGTTTTGTATTTTCCCCACCAAGAAGCCGGAACAACAATTCCTTTTTTTACCGATTGCATTCTTAAAGAATCCACAAAGAAATCTCTAAAAATGACCAATATAGCCGATAAAGATAATAAAATAGAGAATATCCCTCTTGTATTTCCACTTACGTTGTAAGAGTGAAAAAATCCAAAAAAGCCTAAACAAATTAAAGTTGTGTTAACTAATAATTTGTCTGCCAAGGGGTCCATCATCTTACCATAATCCGATACAATATTATTTTTTCTTGCTAAATATCCATCCACAAAATCAGTGATAGATGCAAATGTAAATAAAACAAAAATTAAAATTTGCGTAATCGTTAATTGTGCATTGCCATTTAATAAATCAAAATCCGTTTTCCAACCAAATTGAATATGTAAAACATATAACAAAAATAACAAAATAACTACAGGAACACATATCATACGAATGGTTGTCAATTTATTTGGCGTATTCATTTCTTTAAATCTCATTAAAAACACCTCTTTTATACAATGAATTGTATAACCATAACAAAAGTATTATACCATATTTTCCATTAAATTCTATAAAAAAAGTTATCTTACGATAACCAATTTTATAAACACAAATCTTTATAAGCCATGTTCTGTTCTACTTTCGTAGCGATAGTCATTTATCTATGCAAGTGCATCTTCTAAACGATTCATTTCTCGTCTTGAAGTTCCTCCACCAATTTTGAGTTTCTTGCTTGAGGGGTTTACCGCGTTTCACCTTATTATTTCTAATAAATTCGTCACTGTGGCACGTTATGAGACATCCCCATATTTTCACTTAGGTTCACTCTCGCCGTCTACTATAAATAGCAGCCCAAAGTTATTTTTTCCTTTGGCACAATCACTATAGACATCTCAGTCTATGCAAGCATGGACTTTCCTCTACAATTTTATTGCAGCGACTATCAAAGATTTGTTTTACTTTCAAGTAGTCTTTTCAAGTTATAAACTGCTGTTTCTAACTTCGATAACCTTTCAATCACTTCTACGTTATTGTAGTTATCTGGATTAATCGTAACATTATTATTAATGGATTGCAAGCGCGTATTTTCCACTTGTAGTTTCACATTTTTATCATTTAAAACTTTATTTAAAGTTGTGAACTGCTCCTTTTCTTTATTTAATTTATCAAGTTCTGCTTCTAATTCTTTCACTTTAAACATAATTTCATCTAAATAACGATCAACTTCTTCTACTTTATAACCATGTTGAGTAACATTAAAATCTTTTTTCAAAATACATAAAGACAATCTTTCTTTCATTGTATCTCCCTCTTTCTTTATGTTAAAATCATTTTACCATTTTTTACCTTTAAAAAAAAGTGTATAATGAAACTAGAAAGAATAAAAATCAAAAGGCCGTTACAAAATAGTAGTGGTGAAATAAGTAGGTGAGTCCCTTGATTAATTACCCAACCAAAAAAAATAGTTTAAATCGAAAAGTAAATAACTTAGCGAATAAAGGTATGGCTCTTGAAGACATGATCAATCGTGCAAACCAATATTACAAAGCACAAGACATTGCTTTCATCAATAAACGCCCTACCCCCATTAAAGTTATGAAAACAGATGGAAACTATAAAATCACAGATGCGGTATTTTTAAATGCCAGTACACTTGATTATGTGGGCGTATTTCAGGGGCGTTATCTTGATTTTGAAGCAAAAGAAACTTCTTCAAAGACAGGATTACCTTTATCAAATTTTGCACAACACCAATTGGAAGCAATTGAAATCGTCAAAAAGCATAAAGGTTATTCCTTTGTTTTAGTCTACCTTAAAGCATTTGAAGAAATCTATTTATTAGATGGCCAATATGTAATTGAGGCAGCTCACTTAAACCAAAAATCAATTCCAATTGATCAAATAAGAGAGCATGGCGTTTTAATTAAACCAGGATATAGTATCTTGCTTGATTATTTAAAAGCCGTGAGAATTGCTTATTTTGAAAAATAAAAAGAAAAACATCTTACTTCATTTCACCCATTTTATTTCAATTATCTTCCTATGTGTTGTTTGCATAGGAATTACTTATATCGGAAACATTTTTCTTCATGCTAAAACTCCTTATATCATGCCAATTAGCACTAAATATGTTTCCAGTGTTTATGATGATAATGATAATTTAGTTTTAAATTTAGCCAAAGAGGAATCCAATCAAGTAACTTATGAAGAATTACCTGATGTTTTTATTGATGCTTTATTGAGCGAAGAAGATGTTCGCTTTTTTCTTCATAATGGAATTGATATTCCTCGGCTTTTATCTGCCATTTATACAAATGTTAAAAGTGGTTCTTACGCTCAAGGTGCCTCCACTCTTACGCAACAACTCGTTAAAAATACGATGCTGAATTCCAATAAGACTTTAAAAAGAAAATTAGAAGAAGCGTACCTTGCCAATAAGATTGAAAAAATTTATTCTAAAAAAGAAATTATTGAACTTTATGCCAACTATATTTGTTTTGATGGAATTAATCCAGGTGTCAATCATGCTTCTTTAAAATATTTTAATAAACCCATTTTTAATGTCACTTTGCCCGAAGCCGCTTTGCTTGTTGGAATGGTGAATTTACCTTCCTACTATAATCCATTTAAAAATCCAATTCCAGCCACAAAAAGACGAAACGAAGTCATCGATGCCATGGAAAAACAAGGTTTTATTCATTCTTATCAAGCCGAAACTGCTAAGTCTTTTCCTTTAGAAAAAATGCTTTATTATTCCAATAAAAACACACAAAAAACGTATCCTTATCAAGCTTATTTAGATATCGTTTACACACAAATTAAAGAATATACTAAATTGGATCCTTATACTACTCCTATGAAAATTTATACGTATCTCGACCCTACTTTACAAGCAGAAATTGATTTAATGCAAGAAAACAAATCAAGTTATATTCATTTTGATCATGATTTACAACAATTTGCTGCCACTATCTTAAATAATGAAAATGGTTCTATTATTGCCGCATTTGGTGGCAGAAATTATGCAGGCAGAAGATTATTTAATCGTGCTTATGATATGGTTAAACCACCTGCATCGACGATTAAACCGATTTTATCATATGCACTGGCTTATCAACATTTAAATTGGAGCGATCAACATAAAGTATTAGACATTCCAACCACTTATCCCAATACCAATCAAGAAGTAAACAATGTGGATCATCAATATATGGGTGAACTAATGATTGATGAAGCGATTGGTTATTCACGCAATACCATTGCTGTCAATACTTTAAAAGAAGTTGCTGATACGATTGGTATGGAAGGGGTCATTTCATATTTAGAAGATATCCACCTTTTAGACACTAAAAAAGAAAATGTTTCTTTTGCCTATGCTTTAGGCGCTTTTGCTTATGGCGTATCTCCTACAAATTTAGCTGCAGCTTATGCGATGATTGCCAATCAAGGAATTTATAAAACCCCTTTAGCCGTCAAAAAAATAGTTTTATTAAATGAAAATAAAGAAATAGACTTTACGATTCAAAGTAAAAGGGTATTGGATAAAGAGTCTACTTATTTACTAAATAGTGTCATGGAACATGTCATGCAAAAAAATTTCTGGAATATTAATATGATTCGTCCCGAAAATATGAATATTGCGGCTAAAACTGGCACTTCAAGTTTTGATCGACAAATATTAAAAGAATACAATTACCCAAGTAATGCGTATAAAGATCGTTGGCTAGCAGGATATAGTAAAAACATCACGATTGCAGCTTGGACAGGCTTTGACACCACATTAAAAGATCAAGAAACCTATTTTGTTCCAAGTAGTAACGAAGCCAATATCGTCAAAAAATTCTTTAAAAGAATTATGGAAATAGCGGGTAAACCTAATCTTTATTATGAAAAGCCCGATAATATTGCAAGTATTCCCATTGTAAAAGGCTCTTATCCTTATTTATTGCCAACGACAAATGTCAATTCAGAAAGCATTGTCGTTGCTCAATTTAAAAAAGATTATTTACCAACGACTTATATTTGTGAACCAAGTATTCAACAAAGTGTTCAATATGATTATTATGTTTCTAAAAACAAGATTACAATTCTTATTCCAAATCAAACCAATGAATCGAATTATCATAAAATATTTGATTATGAAAAAATTTATGGCGCATTAGAATTAGTTTGTGAAATTAAAAATAAAAAAGAAACATATCAAGTTATCTTAAATCAATCTATAAATGAAATTGATTTATTTTCAAGTGGTGAATACCAAATGAATTTATATTACCAATATAAAAACGGTCACAATAAAGGACCGATTTCAAGCGAAACATTTCAAGTACAAACAGGTAGTTTGTTTACTTAACTTTATATTCTTTTATGCAACCATTTTGCAATTGACATTCTTTGCAATTTGGTTGTTTTGCTTTACAAAAATATCTTCCAAAAAAGATTAAACTATGGTGCATTTGAATCCATTCTTCTTTTTCAATCACCTTTTTTAATTTAGCTTCGACTTCTTCTACATTATCTTCTAAAGAAGCATATTGTAATCTTTTGGCAATTCGATTAACATGCGTATCGACCGGAAAAGCAGGAATTTTAAACCCTTCAGCTAAAACGACATTAATAGTTTTATTACCAACTCCTGGCAAAGTTAATAATTTTTCTACATCATTTGGAACTTCTCCTTGGAATTTTTCATCAATATCTTTTGCAATTTGAATGATATTTTTGGCTTTTACTTTATACATTCCAATCGCTTTAATCAACATTTCAATTTCATCTAAAGGTGCATTTTTAAGTGTTTTGGCATCTGGATATTTTTTAAATAGATTCGCTGTTACTTGATTCACACGTACATCTGTTGTTTGTGCTGATAAAACAACTGCAATTAACAATTGAAACAAAGTTTGATAATGCAATTCACATTTCGCATTGGGATATAAACTTTTAATATATTGTAACTTTTTATCCATATTTATTTATTTAACCAATCTATTTTTGATAATTCAATGGTTTCTTGAAGACGATTTTGATATTCTTCTTCACTCATTTGTTTCTTTTTGTGTTCTTCAAATAAAATCGTATCGATATAACGAATGGAATGATTGGGTGATTGAGCACAAATATCTAATGCTAATTTAATTTCTTCATAAGAATATTTTTTTTCTATCCAGCCATTTATAATATCATATTCTAAAGGAGATAGCGGTCTTCCAAAAAACTTTTCAAATAAATTAAAAATATTTTTAGAATCATTCGGCTTATCTTTATTTTCTTTCACTTGATATTTCTTTTGATAGTCATTGACCCAAATTTCACATAACTTTTTATATAATTCATTTAAGTTTGTTTTTACTTTACCATCTTCACAAACATCTGTTTTAATCAAACCTTTTGCGATTAAATTAGTATATAAAACATCAATTTTAGTCACAGTATAATTACATAATAAAGCTAAATCAGAAGGATTAATAAATTCATTCCCTGTTTTGATTAAAGTATATGTCAACAATAAAATCACAAATTCATCATCACTAATTCCCATTTTTTTATAATTTAGCGTTAACATTCGATCCACTTTAATCATATCTTCAATTTCTTGATAATCATTCATTTTTATCTTCTCCTTTATTGCTCTTTTAATTGCTCCATAATTGTATCCATATCAACTTCTTTAGCATTATCATAACAAATTTCTTTATCATATCCAAACAAAGCCTTAAAAACAAAATATTCCTTAAACAATTGATTTGTTTGCTTGATCCCACATTCATCATATGTTTTTTTTATTTCATAGGCTAATTTGTGATTCGACAATCTTTTAATTTCATTTATATTTTCTAAAATTGCTTGTTTGGTTTTTTTAGAAAATGAAAAATTTAATTTTCCTTTTAATCTGAGTCCTCTTAAAATACGCGAAGGGTCTTCCAAAATTCGCTTGTTTGGTTCTTTAATAAAATCAATTATTTTAGCCTTTAAATCTTGTAGACCATTAAAACAATCATAAATATTTTCGTTTGCATCCAAATAAATCGCATTTAATTTAAAATCACGACGAACTGCATCTTCTTTCCAATCATCTAAAAACTCTTTAATTTTTGGATAACTATTTGGATAATGGTATTCTTCTAGACGAAAGGTTGTAATTTCTGCCAATAAATTTTTGTATTTCACTTTTATATTACCAAACATTTTTCCTTTGTTTGAAACAACTTCAAATAAAGATTCGATTATTTCTGGGTGCGCATTTGTGGCTATATCTACATCTAAATAAGAACGATTCATCAATTCATCGCGACTACTTCCACCCACTAGATAAGCTTGATAGCCCTCTTTATTTATTTTCAATAATATTTCTTTGATTCGCGCATCCATAGTATCTCCTACTCAATTAAATTAATAAAAAAATGATTTTCTTCATTTAATAAATAATAAAGAACACCTTTTGCATAGACTTGTTTACTATCCACTTCATATGCTATTTCCATTTTATCATATTTTGACTCAAATTGAAGCCTATAATATATCACAAAATCTTCTCTATCCAAACTTGTAATCTGAGATTTACATGTTGCCATCTTTAAAAGCATTTTTCCAGTTCCTGAAGGACGATCTAATTTTGATTTATGATGTTCTTCAATAATGTTGACTTCATCAAAAGATTGACATAAAGTTGGAAATTCTTTAATAATACAATTAAGTGGTAAAGAAAAATTACTACAAATAATCCCTTTTAGTTGACTTTCTTTACAAGCCAATTTTATTGCTTCTAATTCATTTTGACTAAAGCCTGTTGTTCCACAAATAAAGGGAATATGATATTGAATACACAATTGAATGTGCATATAAGCCACATCTTTTTTTGTAAAATCAATTACATAATCGATATGTGAATATTTTTTTATCGCTTCATGAAGTGTCATTTCATTTTCGTTCACACAAGCTAAGATTTCAAAATTTTCTTGCTTTAAAAGTTCATAAACTGCACTTCCACACTTTCCTTTACTTCCACATAAAATTATTTTTTGCATTTTATCACCTATTTAAACATATGAAAATGCTTACAAAAAAAATCCCATTTGGGATTTTTTATTACTTAACTTGTTCTTTAAATGTTTTAGATGGTTTAAAACCAACTGTTTTATAAGAAGGAACAACCACTTTTTTGTTTGTCAAAGGAATAACAGCAGTTCTAGCTTTTCTTGTTTTAACAACAAAGTTTCCAAACCCTGGAATTTTAACCATTTCGCCAGCTTTTAACTCATCAATAACAGTTCCGAAAACAACATCGACGATACGTAAAGCTTCAGCTTTGCTAATTCCTTTTTCTTCACTAATTTTTGTAGCTAAGTCTTGTTTGTTCATAATTCAATCTCCTTTACTATATCTTTCTATACTTATATTATACATATTTTCAATTTTTTAGCAAACATTTTAAAAAAGTCCTACATTTAGGCTTTTTAAAGTTTAAATATTTCCTAAAAAAAACAAAAATGCTTGCAAGTTTTTGCTTGCAAACATTTCAATTTTTGATTTTAAAAAACAATTGCAATTAAATTATTTTTACCACGATTCGCCATTGATTTTAAAACATTTTGTAATTTCACACGATTGTTTTCTGGTAAAGTCATTAATTTAGCATTGATACCATCTTTTAATAAATCCCCAATATTTCTACCAAACATAGAAGTGTTAATTAGAGAATCTTCATTTTGAGTTAAATATTCAATCATCGCTTCACTTTGTTCTTTGCTTCCTAAAATTGGTTCAAAGGTATTTTCAACATCTACTCTAAAGATATGTAATGTTGGTGCGCTTGCCTTAATTTTTACTCCATAGCGATTTCCATTCTTCACTAATTCTGGTTTAGAAATATTCATATCGCTTAAAGATGGTGTTGAAGCTCCATAACCTGTTTCTTTTGCCATTAAAATAGCAGGTAACAAGTCAGCCATTTGTTCTTTGTAATTTTTATATTCTTGCAAAATTTTAATCAAATCTGCTTTATCTTGTAAATCCATACCGATAATGTCATTAATAACTGCTTCATATAAACCATCTTTTGGTTCAATTCTTAATGTTACAACACCTGTTGCTGTATCAATATTGGTAATCTCTACACTTTTTGCATAATCATTTTTTCTAAGTACTTCTGCTAATTTTTCAACATCACGTACTTTTTTAGCTTCAAGTAAGCCTTCTTGAATAGAAGTTTTATAAGATTGTTTTAACCAATAGTTTTCATCTAATGCCGCTACCCATGAAGGGAAAACAACATCTACGTCTAATACTGGGAATTCATATAATGCTTCTTTTAAAATTAAATTTGTATCTTCTAAATTCATTTGTTCAATTGACATTGGGATACAACTTACTTGATATTTTTCTTGAATTTCTTTCACTGTTTGTAAAGCTAAAGCTCCATTTGGATCTTTTGAGTTTACAATCACGATAAATGGTTTTCCAATCGCTTGTAATTGAGCAATCACTTCTTCTTCTGCTTCAAGATAAGAATTTCTATCAATGTCAACAATGGTTCCATCTGTTGTCACAACAATTCCAATACTACAATGATCTGTAATTACCTTTTGTGTACCAATTTTTGCGGCTTCATCAAAAGGAATTGCATCTTCAAACCAAGGCGTTTTTACCATACGAATTTTATCTTCATCCATATAACCCTTAGCATCTTTAAATACATAACCTACACAATCAACAAGACGAATTTGCACACTTAAATTTTCGCCAACATCAACGCTTACGGCATTATTTGGAACAAATTTAGGTTCCGTTGTCATAATTGTTTTTCCTTGACCTGATTGAGGCAATTCATCGGTTGCTCTTGCTTTTTGATATTCATCTTGAATATTATTAATTACAGCAAGTTCCATAAAACGTTTAATAAAGGTAGATTTTCCAGTTCTTACAGGTCCTACTACACCTAAGTAAATATCACCATTTGTTCTTCCACCAATATTTTTTAATAGTTCTTTTATATTCACAAAGTAACCTCCCATACATTTCTACTTAAATGTATGAACAAAAAAAAGAGTTTAGAACTCTTTTATATGAAACAAAATATTGTTATTAAATTTAATAGAAATGAGATCGTATTGTAAAGGAAATGTGTTCCGATAGAAACGGCTATATCTTTTTCTTTATAATAAGCATAAGTCAAGCCAATACCACCAATTAAATATACTGGAAAGGAACTTAAATCAGCTAAAAAGGTTCCTGTTGCTATACTCATCAATAAATGAATACCTGCAAAAATACAAGCAATTACCCAAAAAGCAACTTTTTCATTTTTTCTTCCAATTGCTCTAAAAAAGCAAAAACGGAAAGTAAGTTCTTCGATGAATGGCGCCAAAATACAAACATAAAGACCTGTCATAAATGGAGTTAAAAACATCATTGCATTGATTGAATCTTGATTTGCACTACTACTTTGAACCCCTAATAAAGAAATAAATAGGCTATATACCATAATTGCTCCATACATAATCCCGACATATTTTAAAACTTTGGCCCATGTTTCGCCTACTAAAAATTTTTTAAAGATATATTTTACCTCTTTACTAATCACAACAAAAAATAAAACTACACAAATCATTCCACCAAGTAAACTACTAAAAGTATCAATATTGGCTTCATGAGGAATATTTCCTGTTGATTTAATTATTAAAGTAACAATCATACTGATAAAAGAAGCAAAAAGCGATTGACCAATATATAGAGCAAAACCAGCTAACGTAAATTTTGCCGCATCAAATCCGACATCTTCATAGCCTAAACGATCTCTTAATATCTCATTTTTTAATTCTTCAGGTTGATTGGCATTCTCTTGATAAGGTTGATATGTATCATTTACCATATTATCACATTCCTTTTTTTATATTATATCAAAGATATAAAAAAAATAAACTTTTATTTGATTTTAATTATTCTTTTATCCAAAAAAGATTAATGCAAACACAATTGCCATAAAAATTCCGACAAAATCAGCAAATAATGCTGCTTTTAAAGTGTGTCGCCATTTATTTACACCAACTGATGTAAAATAAAGTGCAATTACATAAAAAGTCGTATCCGTACTCCCTTGAATAATACTTGCACTCTTACAAATTAAACCATCTGGATCAACTTTACATAAATCATTTAAAATAGCTAAAGATGCATTTCCACTAATAGGTCTAAAAAAAATCATCGGTGTCAACTTTGCAAAATAATCGCCTCGAGGAAACAAATCTTTGAAAAGTCCAGCAATATCTTCTATCAAACCGGAACTTTTTAAAATAACAACTGCAGCAATCATAGCAATAACAGAGGGAATAATTTCTACACTTAAAGTTAATCCCTCTTTCGCCCCATCAATGAATGCATGATATGCATCTTTTTTCTTAATTAAAGCAATCGCGACAGAAAGAATTAATAATAATGGAATAATAAAAATACTAACAATCATCTTTATACGGCCTCCTCAATAATTTATCTGCTAATAAACCAAAAATACATGCACAAATTGTCGATATAATCGCAAATAATACAAAGTCGGTCGGTGTTTTAGAACCAAAACTTTTTCTTATGCTAATGACCGTTGTTGGAACTAAAGTAACGCCTG
>CAJJXN010000010.1 GCA_905197115.1 uncultured Bacillota bacterium
TTCGCTACCTTCAACTTCAATATCACCAGTTGGAATATTTTTATTTTTACTTACACGTTCAATTACTTTGCCTTTCGCATAAATGACATATTCATTTTTTATTTTACTCGTAATTTCACTGAATTTTTCATCACATACAAGTTGGGTAATCCCTTCTTTATCTCGTAAATCAATAAAAACCAATGACCCTAAATTTCTTTTTTTAGCTACCCAACCTTTTAATTCAACAATTGAGTTAACATCTTGTATTCTTAATTGATTATTATGGTGCGTACGATGTTCGCTAATCATTTTGCAACGCCTCCTTCATAAATACATCCACATCTTTAATTGCGATGGTATGTTGTGTTTGCGTTTTTAAATTTTTAATATTGATTGCTTCTTTATTTAATTCATCTTCACCAAGGATAAAGGCATAAGCGAATTGATGTTTTGAAGCATATTTGAACATAGAAGAAACACTTTTCTTTTGGTTTTCCATGACTACACGATAACCTAAATCGCGCATATGATTTGCGATTTGAAAAGCTTTTAAAGTACAAGTAGAAGAAAGAGACATGACATAAATATCGGCTTTTTCATCAAATGCATCGCTTCCAAATCTTTCTTCTAAAATCAAAGCTAAACGATTCACTCCTAAACCAAATCCCACACAGCTTAAATCAGGGCCACCTAATTCTTTAACAAGATTACTATAATGACCACCGCCACCAATGGTATATACTTTTTGATCTTTCGTTTGAATATCGATTTCAAAGATTAATCCAGTATAATAATCTAAGCCACGAACTAATTTATGGTCGATTACAAAAGGAATGTTTTCACTTTCAAGTAATTTTTGAACTTCTATAAAATCATTTTTTGAAGATTCATCTAAAGCAGAAATAGCAGTTGGAATATCTTTACTTAAGAAGAATTCTTTGTCAATTTTGCAATCTAAAATACGAAGCGGGTTCACTTGTAAACGTTTTTGACAATCTTCACATAAATCATTAGCAAATTGACTAAAATAGTCTTTTAAAATATCGCGATAATGACTACGACATGTGCTATTGCCGAAACTATTGATTTTTACAACATAATCGTTTAAATTTAATTCTTTTAATACTTTTGTGGCAAAGACAATGGCTTCTACATCATCTAAATAAGAATTCGTTCCAACAATTTCTACTCCAAATTGACTAAATTCACGATATCTACCGGCTTGAGGTCTTTCATAACGGAAAAAAGAACCTAAGTAATAATATTTTAAAGGCAAATCTATGGTTGCATATAATTTATTTTCAATAATTGCGCGAATCGCACCTGCTGTCCCTTCTGGACGCAAAGAAATTTCTCTTTCACCTTTATCTTTAAATGAATACATTTCTTTACTTACAATGTCACTGCCTTCACCACTACTTCTTGCAAATAAAGCTGTTGATTCAAAAGTTGGTGTTTGTATCATTTTATAATGATAATTTCTCGCTATTTTTTTACAAGCATTTTCAATTTTTTGAAAAATAGCAGCTTGTTTTTCATAAATGTCTAAGGTTCCACGAGGACGAATATAATTTGCCATTTTCACCACTCCTTTTAATGGAATACTCTTTTTACTTCTAATATTCCTGTAATTTTATTTAAATTTGTCATTAATGTATCTAAATGATGAACATCCGATACATAAACAGTACAACTAATTGTTGCTGTTTTTGTTTCATAATGCGATTTTGCATTTATACTATCAATTTTTATTTTAACACTTGAAATCAAACTTAGCAAATCAAGCACTAAATTTCCTCTATCATTGGCTATAATTTCTAAATCGACAGGGTAATAAGTTAATTTTAAAATTTCTGCCCATGAAGTTTCAATTAAACGTTTCTTTTCGTGTAAAATATTTGGACAATTTTTACGATGAACTTTTACACCACTACCTCGAGTAATATAACCAACAATGGCATCACCAGGAATTGGCTTACAACAAGCAGCTGGTTCAACTTTTATACCATCTATCCCTTTAATCCGAATGTCATTTTTATTCGTTTTAACATCCGTGTTCACCTTTGATTTTTTGAGCAATTGATTGATTTGTACAACTAAATCGGGTTTCATGTCCATACATTGAGTCACAATTAATTGAGGACTTAATGCTTTTCTACCACAATTTAATATTAAATCTTCTGCTGATTTTGCATTAAAATAATTTAACACACTAATTTGATTTAAAGCATCCATGACTTCATCTTTATCAAGACCTCTTGATTCAATCGCTTCTTCAATCATTTGCAATCCTTTTTTATAGAAAACTTCATTGATATTGTCGCGTTCTTGTTGCTCTCTTTTTGCAATAACTTTTTTTATTTGAGAACGCGCACTACTTGTTTTCACAAATTTTAGCCAGTCTTCTCGAGGACCTAAATTATTTTTAGATGTTTTGATTTCTACTACATCTCCCGTTTTTAAAACGGTATTTAAAGGCACAATTACTTTATTGACTAAAGCTCCAATGGCTTTATTTCCAACTTCACTATGAATGCGATAAGCAAAGTCAATCGGTGTAGACCCTTGCGGTAAATCCACAATCTTTCCATTAGGAGTTAAACAATAAACATTTGCCTCAAAGATATCTTTTTGAATTTGGTGAATGTATTCAGAATCACTAGTATCAGGATTTTCTTCATACATATTAATTAATTGCCCTAACCATGCAAATTGTTCACGGGTTAATTTTTGTTTTTTAGAAGCATCTTTGGCTTTATCTTTTCCTGCTGATTCTTTATAAATCCAATGAGCCGCCACACCATTTTCAGCAACGCGATCCATTTCTTTTGTTCGAATTTGAATTTCAAAAAGGTTCCCGTCACTATCACAAATGGTTGTATGTAAAGATTGATACAGATTCGGTTTTGGCATGGCAATATAATCTTTGAATCTTCCTGGAATTGGAACATATTTTTCATGAATCAAACCAAGAATTTCATAGCATTGTAATTTTGTATCGGTAATAATTCGAATTGCTTGTAAATCAAAGATTCTTTCGAAAATAATATCTTTTATATAAATTTTTTTATAAACACTGTAAATATGCTTAATTCTTCCAAAAATTTTATAAGATAATTGATTATCATCTAATAATTTACCAATATCTTTTATAATTTTATCCACACCATCTTCATTAGAAGATAGTTTTTTGTCAATTAATTCTTTTATTTCTAAATATTTATCTTTATCAAGATAATAAAAAGATAAATTTTCTAATTCATTTTTTAACTCATTCATCCCTAATCGATGCGATAAAGGAGCATACACTTCAAGTGTTTCTTTCGCAATCTTTTTTTGCTTTTCCACACTATGAAATTGTAAGGTGCGCATATTGTGCAATCGATCTGCTAATTTAACAATGACCGCACGAACATCTTTTGCCATTGCTAGAATTAATTTTCGATGAGTGGCAGCTGTACTTTCTTCTAAATTAACAGTTGGTAAACGATGAATTTTCGTAACTGCTTCAACAATTGAAGCTACATCTTTACCAAATTCATTTTCTAATTCCTTTAAAGACACATCACAATCTTCTACTACATCATGTAATAATCCTGCTGCTAAAGTAGTCGGTGACATTTGATAAGTCGCTAAAATATAGGTCACTTCAATACAATGGTTAATAAAAGGTTCCCCACTTTTACGAAATTGTTGAAAATGTTTTTTAGAAGCATAATCAAAAGCTTTTAAAATAAAATCCATATCTTCTTGATTATGTATATATTTTTTTACTTGAGTCAATACATCTTGAAATGTACGAACAGTATGATATTCCATATGTTTTATTTCGCGTTGGTTTAATAATGTAATAAACTTAATGTTTTATAGCCATTTAATCGCTTTTCACCTTGTAGGGCATCTAAGCAAATTAAAAAAGCACAGCCAACGACAACTCCTCCTAATTCTTCAATTAAATGAATAGCAGCTTCAATCGTACCTCCTGTTGCTAATAAATCATCTATAATGACTACTTTTTGACCCGGTTGAATCGCATCTTTATGAAGATGCAATGTATTGGTACCATATTCTAAAGCATATTCAAAAGAAATCGTTTCTCTTGGTAATTTATTTGGTTTTCTTACAGGAGCAAATCCGATATTTAATTTAGAAGCTACTGGAGTTCCAAAAATAAAACCTCTCGCTTCTGGACCGACAATAATTTCTGCTCCTACAGATTTAGCAAAATCTGCTAATTGATTAATCGTATATGAAAAGGCTTTCCCATTTTGAAGTAGTGGGGTCATGTCTCTAAACAAAATTCCTTCTTTTGGAAAATTAGGTATATCTGCTATATATTTTTTTAAGTCCATGTTTATCACTCCTATTTATGTATTTTATCAAAAAATAAAGTAGAATACCATAGTATTTTAATAATAATCGATATTTTTATTACTTATAGTAATACTTTTAAAAATATTAAAAAAAAAAAGAGCACAAATATGTGCTCAAAGAAAAGGAATATTTAAAATGATTCTAAATTTAAATTAATCGTTTCGCCATCTTGAGAAATTGCATTATTTTCAAATTGCAAATTTTGTTCTTTTAAGTTAGCATTGGCTGTTTCAAGTTGGCGAGTTGCAGGAACGACAAGAATAGCCGTAAATAATAAAGCAAACAAGCCAATAACTGCTACTTTTTTCGTATTTCTTTCTAATGTTGTATTTGATCTTTTCTTTAAGTTTACGTATCTCATCTTGTGTCCCTCCTTTATAATTTTTCTATGACTCTTAGTTTTGCACTATGAGAACGTTTGTTGTGATTCAATTCTTCTTCACTGGCTAGAATTGGTTTTTTATTCAAAAGTGAATATTCAGGTTCTAAGTGATTCATATCTACCAACCCTTTTATGGATTTAGTTGGGTGAATCGCTTCATTAAACATTGTTTTTACAATTCGATCTTCTAAGGAATGAAATGTAATAATTGCCATTCTTCCATGGGGCTTTAATAAACTTAATCCTGCTTGAATGGTCTTTTTTAATCCTTCAAGTTCGTTATTTACTTCAATACGAATAGCTTGAAAGACTTTTTTGGCTGGGTGCCCTTTTTTATTTTTGATTGCTGAAGGTAAAGATTTTTTGATAATTTCAACTAATTCATAGGTTGTTTCGATTTCATTTCCATCATAATCATAGATTTCTTTTTTTCTTCTTTGCTCACATATATTTTTCGCAATTCTTTTTGCAAATGGTTCTTCTCCATATTCATAAAAAATTTTAACCAATTTTTCATAAGGATATGTGTTCACCACTTTATATGCATCAAGTATGCTATCTTGATTCATTCGCATATCTAATCTTGCATCCATTCGATATGAAAAGCCCCGCTCTTCTGTATCAAATTGGTAAGATGAAACGCCTAAATCTAGTAAAATACCATCTACAAAGTCGACATCGAATTTTTTTAGTTCTTCTTTCATCTTACAATTATCTTCATGAATAATTGTAAAATTGTTTCCTATTTTTTGAAGCGATAAAGAAGCAGCTTTAATTGCGGTAGCATCCTTATCAAAAGCAAATAAATGTCCATTTTTTAATCCTTTTAAAATTTCGCTACTATGGCCACCACCACCTAAGGTGCCATCTACGTAAAGCCCATCTTCTTTAATGGCTAATAGTTCAATACTTTCTTTTAACAATACTGAGATATGATTGAACTCCATTATTCCATTCCCATCAAGAAACTCGATAGCTTTTCAGCATTCTCTTCGAAACTTTCCTTTCCTTCATTTTCAATATTTAACCAAGTTGCAGCATCCCATATTTCAATCGTAGTGTTTACTCCGACAATACAACATTCTTTGGTAATATTTGCATTGTCTAATAAATAATCTGGAATCTTGACTCTTCCTTGTTTATCAATTTCAACATCGGAAGCATTTCCATTGATAACTCTTGATAAAGATCTCACCATCTTATTTGCCACTGGCATAGAAACTAATGACTTTTGGAGTTTTTCCCACTCTTGTTCAGGATAAATCGTGATACATTTTTCAAAACCAATTGTGATGACTGCGCCTTCACCAATTTTATCTCGAAATTTTGCTGGAAGAATTAAACGACCCTTATCGTCTAGATTATGTCTAAATTGACCTCTAAACATCGTTTATCCCTCCCTTTTCTACCACTTTATACCACTTGGTACCACCATTATACGAATTTCATCCACAAATTGCAATACATTTTTCTAATTTTTTTAAAATTTATCTTTTTATTTTCATTTTTTTTGGCTTTCGGTATAATGAATACGATAGAAAGCGAGGATTAAAAAATGAAATATGATATCATAATTTGGGATTTTAATGGCACCATTTTAGATGATGTTAATTTATGCCATCAAATTTTAAATCAAATGTTAAGTGAACATCACTTACCAACTGTTACGTTAGAGGAATACCGCAACATTTTTGGTTTTCCAGTAATTGATTATTATAGAAAAGTTGGGTTTAATGTAGATAATGGAGAATACGATAAATTGTCAGTTGAATTTATGGAATTATATCAAAAAGCTTCTTTATCTTGTCCTCTTTATACAAATCTTGTATCTACATTACAAAAAATTAAAGAAAATAATATTTTACAAGTATGTTTATCTGCAAGCCAAATTGATAATTTAAAACAACAACTCGCTCATTTTAAAATTGACTCATACTTTGATTTTGTTTTAGGATTAGATAATATTCATGCCAAAAGTAAACTACATCTTGGTCAAAATTGGATTCAACAAAATCATTTTGAAAACAAAAAAATATTATGCATTGGAGATTCAGTTCATGATTTTGAAGTAGCTACTACCTTAAATGCTGATTGTGTACTCATGTCATATGGTCACTTTTTAAAACATCGTTTAGAAAAAACTAATTGTATTGTTTTAGATGATTTAAATGCTCTTTTACATTATTTAGATATTGAATAATTTATAAATCATGCTATAATTATTCCGTCTTAAGGGACCCTTTGTGGCCTAAAAAGAAAGGAAAGAAAAAAAATGAAAGACAAGATGTTAATTAAAAAGATAACGGGCATTGCCATGTTATCCGTCGTTGTGGTGATTGTTGAATTAATTTCCAATCACATTACTTTTGGTCCAGTGAATATCACTTTAGCTTTAATTCCAATTGTAATTGGAGCTGCAATTTTTGGACCTTTGGCTGGTTTTATTTTAGGAATGGTAGAAGGAGTTATCGTTTTACTCGCTCCGGCTACACAAGCTGCTTTTATGCCGTTTAATGCTTTTGCAACCATTCTTGTATGTTTGCTTAAAACAGCTATTGCTGGAATGGTATCCGGATTTGTATTTAAGGCATTGAAGAACATTCACTTTAATTTAGCGATTATCTTAGCCGCTATAGTCGTTCCAATTATCAATACTGGCATATTTGCTTTAGCTTGTATGAGTATATTTTTACCATTAATCAAGTCTTTTGCTGGCGAAGGAGCAAATGTATATGCTTATTTGTTCTTAACTTTTATTGGAATTAATTTTGTAATTGAATTTTTAGTGAATTCATTGCTTTCTCCAGCTATTATAAAGATTATTAAATTAGTTCAAAAAAATTATCAAAATCGTCCAAAAAAAGAAATACCAAATGAATAAAAAAATAAGGATTAATCACTATATCAGTTGTTAATCCTTTTTAATTATTTAGGCATTAAAAAACTCAAAAGCGATTTATTTCACTTTTGAGTTTTCTTTTTATTAACAATTTTTTAAATAAATTTGATAAAGACCTTCTAAAACTAAGTTAGGTTCAATTAGATCAATCTTTTCTTTACAAAGAGGTGCAATAATTGAAATTAAGCCTCCCGTTGCAATTACTTTTAAATTCGGCTGCTTGATTTCTTCTTTAATGCGTTTTATCATTCCATCTACCATACTAGCAAAGCCATATAAAACACCCGATTGCATACAAGGTATCGTAGAGGAATTAATGACTTTTTTAGGAACTACTAATTCCATATTCGGTAATAAAGCCGCATTACTAATCATTGCTTTCATGGATACGGAAACTCCAGGCGCAATGACGGCACCTAAATATGTTTTATCTTTGTAATATAAAAACTTAGAAGCCGTACCTAAATCAATAACTAAACCTTCATCATAGATTTTCGTAGCAGCCAAGACATCACAAATCAAATCGGCTCCTACCGTTTTAGGATCATCGCAAATAATCTTTAAACCTGTTTTTAAATTTTTACCAATTACCCATGGTTCTATTTTAAAATATTTTATAGACATTTTAACTAATGCACTTGTAATTTGAGGAACAACCGAAGAAATGACGATATGAGAAATCGATTCATTAAATAAATGTTTAAATAATAAATAATATTCATCACTTGACTTATCTAAAAAAGACTTAATGCGAAAAGTATCTACAATCTTATTTTGATCATGTAAGCCAATACATATATTTGTATTTCCAACATCAATTAATAAAATCATCGTCTTATTTCCTTTCTAATTAAAAGCTTGCATAGCAGCTCCAATAATTCCTGCATCTTGGTCGTACTTAGCTAAAACTATTTTAACTTTTCCTTTTAAATATTCAAATACATAGTCATCAACTTTAGAGATTAACTCATCTAAAAAATAATGAGCTGATTTAATTAAGCCACCACCTAACACAAAAACATCAGGTTCTAAGTACGCTACGATACTTCCAATAAAAGCAGCCATATCCTCTAACCACTCTTTTTTGATAGATAAGGCAATGTCATTTTTTTGTTGGGCTAAAGTAAAGAGTTCTCCTGCGTGAGCTATATTTAAACCTTTTTCGTTAGCAATTTCAACAAGCATACTTCCAGAAGCAATTCCTTCAATACAACCAAATGCTTTATAAATACTTGGTCGTCTTCCCCCACGACGTATTACCATGCTACCAACTTCTTGAGCAAAACCATAATGACCTGTCATAATCTTATGATGGATGATTAAGCCCCCACCAATTCCTGTAGATAAGGTCAAATATTGAACAACATCATACTCTTTTCCATTACCAACAGTTGCTTCGGCTAGTCCAGCAACATTTGCATCATTTCCGACATATACAGGCAATTGTAATTTTTCTTGTAAATATTCTTTTAAAGGAATATCTTCAATTTGTAAATTAGGAATTACATAAACCGAACCATCTTTTGGATTGACAGGTCCTGGAACTCCGATTCCAATTCCGATAGGATGGTAATCTTTGCAGTCTAATCGATTGTACAAGGAAACGATTTGAGATAATAAACTATTTTTACCATCCGTTTTATCTGTAGCCTCTTTAATCACTTTTATAATTTCTCCATTTTGTGAAACAAGGGCAATACGAATGTTGGTTCCTCCAATATCAATTCCTATACTATATTTCATAACTTAACTACCTTCATAAAGTTTGTGTTTCCAACTCCATTACCACCCGTAATAATAATGCTTTGACCTTCTTTTACTCCATAATAAGTGGCAATTTCTAAAGCTTTTGCTACATAATCAATTTCAGAAGTAGGTTGATTTGAAACAACAGGATAAACTCCCCAGTTAAGTGTTAAAGATAGACGCTTTTCTTCGCTACTTGTTACAGCCGCGATTGGACAAGCTGGTCTAAACTTTGAAATGCGTTTAGCAGTTGTTCCTGATTCACTAAAAGCTACAATTAATTTTGCATCTACAAGTAAAGCAGTATCAGCAACAGATAACGCAACGGCATCATTTAAAGTTTTGTCACTACTATTGAAAGCTTTTGAAATTTTACCTTTATAGAAAATTTCTTCTTCAATTCGTGAACAAATTTTGGATAAAGCTTTCACCGCTAAAACTGGATATTTTCCAATAGCAGTTTCATTGGATAGCATAATTGCATCCACACCATCTAATACTGCATTAGCCACATCACTTACTTCTGCACGACTAGGCTTTTCATTACGTGTCATAGAACTTAACATTTGCGTAGCAACAATGACGAATTTTCCTACTTCATTACATTTTTTTACAATTCTTTTTTGAATGATTGGAATTTCTTCAAGAGCTACTTCTACACTTAAGTCACCACGAGCAATTAAAATACCATCTGCAGCAGCAATAATTTCATCTAAATGTTTTATTGCTTGTAAATTTTCAATTTTTGCCACAACTTTAATTTGTCCATTTTTACTAGCAATATATTCTTTTAACTCTAAAATGTCTTGCGCATTTCGAACAAAAGAAGCACCAATAAAATCAAGATTTTGAGCAATCGCAAAATCAATTCTCGCACGATCTTTTTGTGACAAATAAGGAACATTTAAGAAACGATGCGGAACATTGATTGAACATTCATTAAAAATCGTGTGTGAATTATTGGATTCACAAATAATCGTTCTTTCTTTTTTGTTCTTTTCAATCACTCTTAAACTTAAATTACCTTCATCTACTAAAATCTCATCATCCATATTTACATCATCAAATAAACCTTCATGAGTAACACTGAACTCATCACTATTACCTATGATTTTGTCTGATCTAATGACGATTTTGCAACCCTTACCAATTATTGCGCTTCCATCGTTAAATGTATGTGCTCTAACTTTTGGTCCTCTCGTATCAATCATGATAGAAAGAGGTTTTCCATGAATGAGTGCTAATTTTTTAGCAGTAACTACGAAACGGCCTTGGGTTGCGATGTCGCCGTGTGCGAAGTTAAGACGCACTGCATTCATACCTTCAAGAAGCATTTGCTCCATGATGGCTTCTGGTTCAGATTGTGAACCAATCGTACAAACAATCTTCGTTTTGTTTAGCATGTAAATATTTCTCCTTTTTACATTATATTTTTTTAACACAAGGTTTTACTCCTTGTGCTTGTTTCTTCTCCAATTCGTTTGCCTTAATAATATCTGTAACAATTAATTTATCGCCTAAAACGCCTACACATTTACCAGTTTCACCTTTAAGTAATAATTCAACTGCAAATATACCTAAGCGAATCGCTAAAACACGGTCAAATGCACTTGGTCTTCCCCCACGTTGAATATGTCCTAAAACCGTACAACGAGGATCTAAATCGGTTTTCTCATTGATAACTTTTCCAATTACATCTACTGGAATCGTATGTTCCGCTACGACAACAAGGATTTCTTTTTTGCCTTGTTCGCGTGCTACGCGTATTGCATTTAACATTTCTTCTTCGTTGTAATCTTCTTTTGACGTTAAAACATATTCAGCTTCACAAGCAAGAGTAGAGCGAATCGCTAAATCTGGACAATATCTTCCCATTACTTCTACAACAATACAACGATGATGTGAACCAGCTGTATCTCTTAATTTATCTAACGATTCCACAATCGTGTTCAAACATGTATCAAAACCAATCGTATATTCTGTTGAAGGAATATCATTATCAATCGTGCCTGGAACGCCAATACATTTTATTCCTAATTCAGACAAACGTAAGCCTCCCATATATGTGCCATCTCCACCAATACATACTAGAGCATCAATTCCTCTTTGTTTTAAAATTTGGGCAGCGTGACGACGAGTAGCTTCTTCTTTAAATTCAGGTAAGCGTGCAGAACCTAAAATAGTTCCACCTTTACTAACAATATTTTCTATTTCTTTATAACCTAAAGGAATAATTTGATTTTCAACTAAACCTTTATAGCCATCAATTATTCCAAACATTTCTAAGCCATTTTTTAATCCTGCTTTTACAATTGCATATATCGCCGCATTCATACCTGGTGCATCTCCACCAGATGTTAATATACCAATTTTTTTAATTTGATCTTCCATACTAAAACCTCCAAAACTACTATCTACATTATTAGTATATCATATACTAATAAAAATGAAAGAAAAAACGCTTAATTTATTTCATTTTTTTCAGCCAATGCATCATATATTAATTGAGCTAATTCATTTATTTGATCGTTATAATTATCATAAAATAAGTTCACAACAATTTTATGAAATTCCTTAAATTGAATATGTGGATTTTGATAAAAAGCATTTGCCATTTTTTCAATTTCTTGAACATAAATCTCATTTTGATTCCAATAATCATAGGCTGAAAATAAATTATATTCTTTCATTATCTTTTCAACTTTTTGATATATAACTAGAAATTCTTGTTTTTTATATCCTAGTTTTTCTTTGCAATAATCCTGAATAATTTCCATATTTGATTCAACTGCTAAAGAAAATACATAAGTTAATTTATTGGATAACATCACAATTTCTGAACTTTCATAAATGGATTTTACATCTTTACTTACTTCCATAATTTTATTTCTTTTTACAAAAACAATTTTTATCTGATTTTCAATTATATATAATTTTGCCACATAGTTTGTTGTCTTATTAGTATATAAATAGTTTCGATTAATGATCGAAACTTTTCCATCAAAAACATGATTAAAATTGATTTTTGATTCATACTCTTGTAATTTTAATTCATCTTTTTTTGTAAATTTCTTGTTTTTTGTCTTATGATTTTTAAAAACAGTTAATTCCATTATTAAGCCAAATAAAAAAGCAAAAACAACACCAGCAATCATCCATATTCCAAAATTCAATAAAGTATATTCATCACGCATAAATAAAAACATTAACAATCCATACAAAATTCCTGAGCCAAGATAAAGAAAAAATCTCGATATATCCAATGCTTTTGAAACATCTCGTTTTTTATTCAACGAAATTTCAAATTCAAATTTTGAATGGATTTGTTTTGCAATAATTTGTACCATCATTTCATCTTTTTTAAAGGCAACTAAATTTTGAGTAGTTGGATGATTCGTATTATCCATAACAATTTGACAATTATCATTTTGAAAAATCATTTTATATTTTTCAATTAAGTTAATATTTGTATTTTCATTTAAAGAATTATATTTCATTGAAATATTCGTTACATAATTTTGAATAAAAAAGATTTCAAATAAAAATGGATCATCTAAATAATCACTTTGAAATAAAAGTGTATTTCTATTTGTTTTTGAATAAGTGATTTGATTATCTTGTAAAAATAAAATAATTTCTTGTTTTGGCTTTTCTAATAAATCAAAAAGATTCGTTATCATTTTATCCCACCTTTTTATAAAGTTATTTTAATCATATCTTGTTTTTAATCTTTTCTCAATCGTTTTTTTATTTTATGAAAAAAAGGCCAACTAAATTGACCTCTCATTCTAAAATGGATTCTTTTATTTTTGAAATAAATTTCTTTGCCTTTAGTTCATCATTTTGTAAAGTATATAAAAGGGGTAATTGTTCAATGGCAAATTCACTAATAAAAATAGTGGTTAAATTTTGATCTAATCGATGATTTAATAAAGGAAGTAAGATCTCATCACGACTCCAAGCCGTAACTGATTCTCCACCCACATCATCCAATATGACAATTTGAGCATTATAAAATTTATTTAAAAGTTCTTCAAAACTTTCTTTATCATTAAATAATGATTTTAATTCGGTTAATAAGGAACTGATTCTTGTTACACAGCAAGTATATTCATTAGATAAAGTTGTTGTAAGCCCATAAACAAACTGTTTTCGTTGTTTTCCTTCTTTTAATTGAATATAGCAACCTTTTGTCAGGATTTTATGATAAAGAGCATTATACATTGTTTTAAAAGTTTTTGGTGTTAAATCTCCTAAAGCCAAAGAACGATATTCATCTAATTTAAATTGTTCAATTAAAGTTTCAATTGGATAACTACTATACCAAATATTTTTATACTTTTTATCAAAGTCTTTGTAATATTTACATAATCCCATCGTTTCAACGATTTGATTATCTTCATTTCGTGTTAAAGTTAAAACGTATCCTTTTTTTGATTTGTTACAATATTTTAAGCCTTTACATAAACGACAGCATTCATTTTGACTCGCATAAAATAAAATCTTATCGTAATCATTTAAAATTTCATTTTTTGTCAAATTTAATTCTTGAATAATTTCTATGGCAAGGGGAGATTCTTGAATTACCTCTAAAATGTCTTGCTCATCAATTTGCTTATTTACATGATAATTTACACGATTCATTTTATTTTCCCCATTCATTAATTATTTTTGCGAGCATATCATTTTCATCATTCGTTTGAATAGTTTCTTCTTTAATTTCATTTTCCACCTTTTTTTCTATATTCTTATTTAGATTATTTTTTTGTCCTTTTTTCAAATATAAGATGGTTTGATAAGCATTTTGACATTTTTCTTTTACAACCGAAGAAATGACTTTATTTACATATCCTTTAAAATTCAAACTATTCTTTTTATTATTCATGCAATAATACAAAACGCTATTAATAATACCATTTTGAATATTCATATCTTGTAATTGCTTAATTAAATAAATATCATCTTTAAATAAAGCAGGAACTTGTAGTAATCCTTTATAATAATCATAAGGATCAGCTGTATCCAAATGATCTGCAAACAAAGTTAAGTCATTCTTTTCATGATCATCCTCTAGATTATCCTTAGACATTTCTTCAACTACTTGATTAAAGGTGTGCAAATTAACCTTCTTTTTGTTATTTTCATCTACTTCAATAGCAGCTAAAAAACATTTTTCTAAAACTTTTTCATCTAAATCAAATAAGACTTTTATGCGAATAATTTCTTTTTTTACGGAAACTGTAAATAACGATTTTGGAATTAAATACTCTGTCATTTTCATAATAAAAGCATTCATATCAAAATTAGATATTACATTTTGAGTCGTCTTTTCACTAAAGTGAGACGACAAATTTTTTATTGATTTTGGTAAAATGGTGAAACTTTCTTCAAAAGAAGAAGAAATATCTACATAATCCTCATTAGATAAAGGATTGTCACTATAAAAATATTGTGTACGATAAAATTCATCTTCTCCTAAACTTTCAAGAAGTAATGAATTTAATAAATTATCTTTAAAAAATTCATTTGGTGATTTCGGAGATTGTAATAAATATAAATAATCTAAAGCAATTTTATTTTCATTTTCTTTTATCTTTGTACTTAAAAGTCCGATACTTTCGAGTTTTTTTCGTGCATTCAAAAATTCACTTTTGGAAATTTGCATAATCGAAAATAAGCGACGATGAGTCGTATTCGCTGATACAATTTTGCTTAATCCAGATTCACTAAAAAGAGTTAGATAAAGACAAGTAGCAATATGACCAATGATTGGTTGATACAAACGAAAAAGTACTTTCTGATCAAAGTCTGTAATAATTCCATTTCTTTGAATACAATAAGTATCATATTCTTTGATATCATTTTTCATTTTGCTTCCCTCCTATCTTTAATTTAGACTTCTTTTATTTTAACGAATTTCTTGTAATTTAGCAACTAGCGATTCAAGAGAATGATAAACTTTTTGTAAATCCTTTTGATTTTGAATCGTAGTATTCGCCATACTCGCTTTTTTTTCTTGGCTAAATTGTTCATTTAATAGAATTTTCATAAATTCATAATTTTTTTCATCTCGATTTTTTAATTGTTTTTGTTGCATTTCTTCATCAATTAAAACCGCAATGGTATAATCACAATATATTTGTAAATTACATTCAAATAATAAAGGAATTTCTACAAAAACAAGTTGATTCAGATTGTTTCTTTTAATCTCTAATATAGAAGAAATCACATCTGGATGAATAATTTCATTTAATTGTTGTAACTTTTGATGATTTTTAATAATCTCATTTTTGATGATTTGCTTATCCACTCTATCTTCTATAACACAACCAAATTCTTTATTTAATAAAACCTTTATATTATTTTTTAAATAAGCTTGCTTAACAAAGTCATCACTATCATAAACTACATAGCCCATTTTTTTTAACATATTACCAATAAAAGTTTTTCCACTACCGATAATTCCTGTTATTCCAATTAACATACACTATCCTACTTTCTTTGACAATGAGGACAATAATGTGTTCCTCTTTGTGCAATTTTATCTTTTAGAATTATATGATTGCAAATAGGACATGGCGTTCCTTGTTTTCCATACACATTTAATTTGGTTTGGAAAAGACCATCAATTCCATGTGCACTTTGAAAGGACTTAACGGTAGACCCTCCCAATTTTATAGCATCTTTTAAAACTTTCTTGGCATTTTCGATTATAATATCACATTGTTTTTTACTAATTTTTTTCCCTTCTTTAAAGGGAGAAATCTTACTTGCAAAGCAGATTTCATCCGCGTAAATATTACCAATTCCTGCTAAAATACTTTGATCAAGCAAAATTTGTTTAATTGACTTGGATAAATGATGTATTTTTTCGTATAAGTATTTCCCATTTTCGACATCAAAAGGTTCTTTTCCTAATTGGTTTAATGGCTTTTGTTTAAAAATATCTACATTCGCATCAAAGTATACCATTCTACCGAATTTTCTTACATCATGATATGCTAAGTTAGTACCATCTTGAAAGTAAAAACAAAGATGAGTATGTTTATCTCTTTTTTCAATATTATAATGATATTTCCCTTCCATACGCAAATGAGAAATTAAAAAGCCATTAGTCAATACAAAAATGAGATATTTTCCATATCTTTGAATATCTTGAATTGTTTGATTAATTAAGATTTGTGTAAATGTTTCTTTATTAATATTTTCAAGAATTCGTTCATAATATACTTCCACATTGACAATTTTTTTGCTTAAAACATATTTTTTTAATGTTTCTTTAACGGTTTCTACTTCTGGTAATTCTGGCATTCTATCACCTTCTATTTTGCTTCAAGCCAATTTTTCCCAATACTATAATTGACTTCTAAAGAAATTTGATCATTGACTACATTTTCCATAATTTTTTGAATCTCTTTTGCTACTTCATCTGCATGATTTTCTTCTACTTCAATTAAAAGTTCGTCATGAATTTGACAAGTGAGCGCAATATCATAAGGACTTTCTTGAATATATTTATCTACAGCAATCATTGCAATTTTAATAATATCTGCCGCGCTTCCTTGAATTGGCGTATTCATCGCCACTCTTTTGCCAAACTCACGCGTTTGATAAACTTGAGCATTAATTTCTGGAACCATGCGTCTTCTTCTAAGCATAGTCGTTACATAACCATTGTTTTTACAAAATTCTACATTATCATCTAAATATTGTTTTACTTTTGGATAGGTTTCAAAAAAAGTTTCAATAAATGCTTTTGAAGTTTGCATATCCACACCTATTTGTTCTGAGAGTCCCCATGGTGAAATTCCATAAATGATTCCAAAGTTAATGGCTTTTGATATTCTTCTTTGTTCTTTCGTTACTGCTTCTAAAGGAACTTTATAAACCTTTGAAGCTGTAATCGCATGAATATCAACATTATGTTTATAAGCATCTAACATCGCCTCATCTTGAGATAATATAGCCAAAAGTCTTAATTCAATTTGCGAATAATCAAGAGAAATTAAGCGATATCCTTGCGGTGCAATGATTAACTTTCTTATAATCATTCTAGAATCATCACGAACACTTAAATTTTGCATATTGGGTTGAGAGGATGAAAGTCTTCCTGTCATCGTTGAAGATTGATTAAATAACGCATGAATTCGTTGATTTTCATCTTTAAAAGTATAAAAGGAATCAATGTAAGTGTTTAACAATTTCGTATATTTGCGATATTCTAAAATTTTAGAAACAATAGGATGTAAATCAATAATACGATTTAAATCATCCGCAGTTGTCGACATTTTCTTATTACATGGTAGTTTTAGTTCATTGTATAATAAATCAGCTAATTGCTTCGTTGAATTAATATTAAATTCTTCTCCTTTATTTGCTAGTTGATGAATTTCAGTTTCTAGTTGTTTAATTTTCGAATCATATTCATTGGATAATTCGTCTAATAATTGTGTATCGACTAATACACCCTTTTGTTCCATCTTTTTTAAAATAAAGGAAAGTGGTTGTTCAACTTGAAACAATAATTCTTCATTATCCAATTCTTTAATTTTATCCATTACTTTAAAATGAATATCAAAACATGCTTTTGAAACTTTTAAAGCGTAATTTGCATATTCTTCTAAAGTGGCTTGTTTAGTTAAACTAGAAAGGTGAATATCATACATGGATAACATCATTAAAGGATCATCACTAATATTTTGATTAATTAAATAGTTTGCTAATAAAATGTCAAAATTAAAGCCTTTTGCTTTGATTCCTTCTTTTTCTAAAAGAATCAATGTTTTTTTAATATCATATACTTGTTTAGCATAATTCTCATTTTCTAAATAGTCAATAAAATCTAAGTCAAATAAAAGCATATCTTTACTAATGTATTCACACGTTTCTTGATTCGCAATTGCAATACCTCTAAAATCGTGATAATGGTAATTTTCTTTATCAAAATCAATAAAAATGAAACTTTCTTTATTTAACATAGAAGGCGAAATTTTATCTACAATTTTGCCATCCACTTGAAATATTTCTTCTTTTGCCTCTTGTGTATACTTGAGTAATGATTTAATATTGTATTTTTTAAAAAATACATTCATGGCTACTTTATCATAATCTTGATAATGGCTATCATGTAAATCATAATCAATATTCATTGTGGTATCAATGGTGGCTAATTTGTAACTAAGTTGTGCCATCTCTTGATCATTTAATAATTTTTCTTTTAATTTTCCCTTGATTTCATCGATCGATTCATAAATTTTATTTAAACTTCCATAGCGTGATACCAAATCAAAAGCCGTTTTTTCGCCAACACCTTTCACTCCTGGAATATTATCACTTGAATCTCCCATCAAAGCTTTCACATCAATAATTTGTTTTGGTTCAATTCCATATATATCGTGCATATGCGTGCGATCAAAAACTTCCACCTCTGATAATCCTTTTCGCATCATATAAATATGAACGTGATCGTCAATCAGTTGTAACAAATCACGATCCCCTGTATAAACATTTACTTCAAAACCTTCATTTTGGGCTTTTATTGATAAAGAGCCAATAATATCATCGGCTTCATATCCATCAATTTCAATCGTCTTAATGTTGGATACATCTAAAAATTCACGAATTAAAGGAAATTGCATTTTTAATTCATCGGGTAGTTGTTTACGATTCGCTTTATAATCACTAAATTCTTGGTGACGAAATTTCTTGCCAGGACTATCTAAAGCAACAATAATATCTTCAAAATCCTTATTTTGCAATAGTTTCATGATAATGGAAGAAAATAAGTATAAAGCATTCGTCGGCGTATTATCTAAACTTCGTGTCATTCTTGTAGCTGTAGCATAATAAGCCCTAAATATGAGTGCATTTCCATCAATTAAAAGTAACTTTTTCATTTTTATTCCTCCCATTTTTTCATTTGATTTATGTATAAAATTTGTTTATTTTTTACATAAACATGAACAACAACAATATCTTTTTTTCTAAATTGATTTTGATATTGCAAAGCAATTTGATTATAAGCATATAAATGAACCCAATCCGTTTCATCTTCTAAAATAATATGTAAGTAATCTTTTCCTTCTTTTGTTTTTAAAATATCTATACGATTTATTTTACCTAAAATAGTGATACTTCCACTATCCTCTCTTATCTCATTTAAAGATGTAATTGAATGCGTACATTTTTCTTTTAAAAGAGTCAGTGGATGTTTACTTAAATATACTCCTAATACTTCTTTTTCTTTGGCTAAGAAATCCACATCCACCTCTTTATTCATTAAAATCGGTAATGGAATATAATCATAATTTTGATAATCATGTGGTTCATATGGCAAATCATAAAACATTTTTCCATAATCATATAAAGATAATAAATTAGCAATTAATTGTGAGCGTGAAATATGAAAACAATCTAATGCCCCACTATAAATGAGTGCTTCAATATTTACTAAATTTAGATTGATTTTTACCATTCGAATTATAAAATCATAGATATCTAAAAACAAGCCCTTTTCTCTTTCAAGCAAAATGTCACTTGCCACTTTATTTTTTAATGATTTAATATTATTTAATCCAAACATGATTTTTTTATCTATAATTGAATAGTTTAGTTGTGATTGATTAATATCTGGCAATTTTAAAGAAATATGAAAATACTTTGCTTCATTCATTAAGGCTGTTTTTTTAGAATCACTATCCGCATTCATAGAAAATAAGGTCGCATAAAAAATTTCAGGGTATTGTAATTTTACAGCGGCCATGATAACTGCAATTTTAGCATATCCGACAGAATGAGCCTTGTTAAATCCATATTCAGCAAAACGATAAATTAAATCAAACAAGGCAGTAGCCATATTCTTATCATAATGGTTTTCTACACTTCGCTGAATAAATATATTTTTTTGTTTTTGTAATTCTAGACTATCTTTTTTACCAATTGCTCTTCTAAATAAATCTGCTTCAGATAAACTATAATGACCTATCTTTTGAACGATTTGCATAATTTGTTCTTGATAGACAATAATTCCATAAGTTGGTTCTAGAATTTCTTTTAAATCTTCATGCAAATACGTGATTTCTTCTTTATGATGTTTTCTAGCAATAAAACTTGAAATATTTTTCATTGGTCCAGGTCGAAATAAAGCTAATAAACTTACGATATCCTCAAAACAAGTTGGTTTTAATTCACTAATTGTTCTTTTCATACCATCGCTTTCAAGTTGAAAAATACCTAATGTATTACCTGTTGCTAAAAAATCATACACTTCTTTGTAATCATATACAAAACAATCAATTGTATATTGTTTATTTTCTAATTTATTTATTTTTTTAAAACATTCATCAAGAATGGTCAAATTTTTCAAACCTAAAATATCCATCTTAATTAAGCCAATCTTTTCAATTTGTTTATAATCATATTGTGTCACATAAGTATTTTCATTTACTTCTATGACTGGCACTACTTCATTTAAATTCGATGAATAAAAAACGACTCCTGCAGCATGCATACCACTTTGTCTTTTTAACCCTTCAATTTGACTTGCTAAAGAGACAAGTTGTTTATATTTTTGATGGCGATCGACAATTTCTTTAAAACTTTTGATTTCTTTATAAGCTTTTGCTAAAGGAATATCTTCATTTTTAGGATAAAATGAAAGTAAATAATCTACTTCTTCATTTTTCATAGGTAAAATTCGTGCAATATCACGAATAGCACTCTTTGGACCTAATGTTGAAAAAGTTCCAATATGACTCACATATTTATAACCATATTTTTCCTTTATATATTCAATTACTTGATCTCTTTTAACATCTAAAAAGTCAATATCGATATCGGGCATAGAAATTCTAGCGATGTTTAAAAAACGTTCAAATAAAAGATTATGTTTTAAAGGATCAATAGTTGTTATATTCATTAAATACGCAACCAAAGAAGAAGCGGCACTTCCTCTTGCTGGCCCTACCATAATATCATGCGTTTTGGCATAATTCACATAATCGGCAACGATTAAAAAATAATCACCAAAACCCATTTTTTCTATGACATCTAATTCATATTTTAAACGTTTTTGATATTCTTTTGAATCAAGTCCTAAAGTTATTAAACGTTTTTGACAAATATCGTTCATCATTTGAATTGGATTTTCTTGATTTTTATAAACTTTTGGCAAGCTAAAAGGTAAATGCGGAATTTTTACATTGCATTTATTTAAAAATAAGCGCAAATTCGATAATTCATCTGGTTCATACATTACTTTTAAGTCATGTTCATCTTTAAAAAATGCATCCACAATGGCATTATTGCTTAAAAATTCTTTATTTGCTTTTTGTTGATTTTTAATACAATCTAAAAGATTTAAAATAATCGTATCTTTTGCATGAAGATGGCTAACCATTTGCATGGCAATGGAGGCAATATGATGTCGTGCACATAATTCTTTTTGCGTAAGCAAATTTTGTTTGTCACAATTTCGATAACGATAAACGCCAAAATAAAGATCTTTATAAAGCGATGATAACATCTCTAACCATTCATTTATTTGATAAAAATCATTTTGTTTCAATAAAGTATTAAAATATTCATTGTCAGATGGGATGACACAAATTAGATTTTCACTATATAATCGCAAATCTTTTTTTTCTAAAGCTTTAGTATTTATTTGATTTACATTAGAAGTTAAAGTCACAAGATTTTTATAACCATATTCATTTTTAGCAAACAATAAAATAGAAGAAGCTTTTTCTTCTTGAAAATAAATTTTCATTTCTACACCAATAATGGGTTTTAAATTGTTTTGTAAGCATAAATGATAAAATTCGGAAACTCCAAACATATTGTTTACATCACAAATAGATGCATACTCAAAATTTGATTGCAAACTAAGTTGAATCAATTTTGGTACTGTTATTGTGCTACTTAAAAAAGTATTATCTGTACGAACCCGTAAATTGATAGCCACAATTATCACCTACTTGTTCTTATTTTAGCATACTTATAATAAAATTATAAGTAGGTATCATTTTATTCAACAAATATTTTTTTCAAAATTATCTATAAATTCTAAAGCTAACTTACTTAAATAATGATTTTTCTTATATATTATGACCATATTTGAAGATAAATTTGCTTCATTAATTGGCAAATATTTCACATTTTTATCTTGAATATATTTTGTTGCTGATAATGGAGTGATGGCGATTCCAATTCCTTTAGAAGCCCACAATATAGCTGTTCGTGCATCATCACAATTGCAAATTACATTTAAAGGTATTCTTTTTTCTTGAAATAAAGAAGAAATTAAATTATAAAATCTTCGATACATGACTAAAGGTTTATCTTTTAAATTTTTTAAAAGAATAGGTTTATTATCAAAGACATATTTATCTTGCTTATAGACAATGACCATTTTATCTTCAATTAATTCTTTTATTTCTAAATTTGTCGATGAAAAGGGCGTTCTAATTAAAGCAAATTCAATTAAATTTGAATTTAATAATTCAATTAATTCATAGGTGTTTTTTTCGTACAATTCATAGGTGATTTGTGGATTTTTACGATAAAAAGGGACTATTCCATATTCCATAAGAACCATGTGAGCAGAAGATACACAACCAAACGATAAATTCCCTTTTACACTTCTTTCTAAATCATTGATTTCTTTAATACTTTGTTTATGAAGTTCAAGCAGATGAATCGCTTTACTATATAATATCTTTCCACTTTCAGTTAATGAAATATTTCTAGAACCACGAATAAATAAAGTAGTATTTAATTCTTGCTCTAGCATTTTAATTGCATGACTTAATGGCGGTTGAGTAATATTTAATTCTTTTGCTGCTTTTGAAATATTTCCCTCTAAAACGATAGTTACAAAATATTGTAGTTGACGAATATCCATTTAATCACTCCATTTTCTATATTTTTTTTATATAGTTTACATATATTATAAATACTTTTAATATAGTTTTCAACTGCGTATAATAAGAAAAGGTGATAGTATGAAAAAAAGTTTACGTTATTTGAAACCTTTTAAAAAACAACTCATTTTAGGACCTATATTTAAGTTGATTGAAGCGATTTTTGAATTAATTATTCCTATTATTATGGCTTTGATTATCGATAAAGGCTTAATCGTAGATGCCCAAGGCTATGTAATTGGTGGAGACACAAAATATATTTTAACAAGGGGAGCCGTAATGTTAGGATTAAGTGTTTTGGGACTTTGTAGTTCTCTTACTTGTCAATTCTTCGCTTCGCGTGCTTCTCAAGGATATGGAACTTTACTAAGAAATGAACTTTTTGAACATATTAATTCATTGTCACATCAAGAATTAGATCAAATTGGAAGTGCCAATTTAGTCACCATCATGACCAATGATATTAATCAATTACAGCTAGCTGTTGCGATGTTTATTCGACTCGTCGTTAGAGCACCATTTTTAGTTATCGGAAGGTTTATTATGGCTTTTTTAATCAATGTAAAGATTGCCATTATTTTTGTCATTATGATTCCTATCATTTCTTTGATTTTGTGGTTTATTATGAAAAAATCAGCCAAAAAGTATCCTATCGTTCAAAACCAATTAGATACAATGTCTAAAATAACTACTGAAACTTTAACAGGAGCAAGAGTAATCAAATCCTTTGTTCGTCAAGATAATGAAATGAAAAAATTTGAAAAAGAAACATTATTTTATGAAAAAGAATCACTTAATATTGCAAAAATCACTTCTTTTTTAAACCCTTTGACTTTCGCCTGTATTAATTTAGCTATCTTAGCCATTCTTTATTTTGGAGGTAAGCAAGTTTCTTATGGTCACCTAACACAAGGAAATATTATTGCATTAGTAAATTATATGAATCAAATTCTACTCGCTTTAGTAGTAGTGAGTAACTTAGTTGTCATTTTTACCAAAGCAAAAGCGTCTTTAGATCGATGTGAACTTTTATTTTCAAAAACTTCAACCATCACAGATAATGATATTACTTTATCAGCCTTTGATGAAAATGCCCCTTTGTTTGAATTTGACCACGTCTCTTTTAAATATCCACTAAGTGATAATGAAGCAATTTCTGATATTTCTTTTCAAATTCATCAACATGAAACAATTGGAATTATTGGAGGAACCGGAAGTGGAAAAACGACGATTTTAAATCTATTAGAACGTTTTTATGATTGTAGCAGTGGCACCATTTATTATAAAGGTAAAAATATTAAACATACACCACTTAAAGTTCTTCGCAATGACATTGCTCATGTATTTCAAAAAGCAACTTTATTTAAGGGAACTATTCGCTCGAACTTAACAATGAAAAACAAAAATGCAACCAAAGAACAAATGATTGAAGCCCTAAAAAAAGCAGGTGCTTATGATTTTTGTATCACCTATGATGATTTTTTAGATCATGTAGTCGAAGAAGGTGGCAAGAATTTTTCTGGGGGACAAAAACAACGTTTATGCATTGCTCGCTCTTTACTTGACACTGCTTCCTTATTAATTTTAGATGATTCAACTAGCGCTTTAGATTACCTAACCGATCGTTATGTTCGTGATAATCTTCAAAAATTATCGCATCATCCGGCTATTTTACTTATTTCTCAAAGAGCAAATTCACTTATGAATGCGGATCAAATTATTGTAATCGACAACGGAAATGTAGTAGGCATTGGAACTCATTCCCAATTACTCCAATCTTGTTTTATTTATCAAGAGATTTATCAATCTCAACAAAAAAGTGAGGTGAAATAAAATGAATACGATTAAACGTTTTTTCAAATACCTCAAACCATATAAAATATCTTTAATTCTTACTTTTCTATTTGTTTTGCTTTCCGTTGCTACTACTTTGTATATTCCGATTTTAATTGGAGATGCAATTGATTATATCATCGGTAAAAACAATGTTTTATTCGATAAAATGATTCCAATATTTTATATAATTTTTACCTGTATATTGCTTTCTTCAATTTTTTCATATTTATATGAGTTTTGCGCTGCAAGGTTAACTCAAGGAGTTATTAAAAATTTAAGAAATGATGTATTTAAAAAATTAGAAAATAGTTCCATTTCTTTTGTGGATACACATTCGCATGGTGATTTAGTCAGTCGTGTAGTCAATGATATTGAACAAATTTCAGATGGGTTACTAGAAGGATTTAAACAATTATATAAAGGCGTCATAACCATCATCATTACTTTAGGATTTATGTTTTCTCTTCATTATGCACTTGCCTTAGTTGTCATTGTTATTACTCCATTGTCTTTATTTGTCGCGGCTTTTATTTCTAAAAAGACCCATCATTATTTTACAAAACAAGCAAAAATAAAAGGTGAAATTGGTGCTTTTGTTTTAGAAATGATTGAAAATCAAAAAATCATTAAAGGGTTAAACTATGAAGATGAAGCCATTACTCAATTCAAAGATTATAATCAAAAACTATATAATGTTGGTGTAAATGCACAATTTATGTCTTCAACTACAAATCCTTCTACTCGTTTTGTAAACAATTTGGTTTATGCTGCTGTCGGCATTTTAGGAGCAATTTTTATGTTAAATAGTGCCACTTTGACTTTCTTTCCCCTTTTAAGTGTCGGAAAACTTTCTTCTTTTTTAACTTATGCAAATCAATATACGAAGCCTTTTAATGAAATATCAGGAGTCATAACCGAATTACAAACAGCCATTTCAAGTTTAAAAAGAGTTCAAGTAATATTAGACACGCCAAAAGAAATCGATGAAGGCATTTTAAAATTAAATCAACCTATACAAGAAATTTCTTTTAAAAATGTATATTTTTCTTATGTAGAAGAAAAACCACTCATTCAAAATTTTAATTTAAATGTGAAACAAGGTCAAAAAATTGCTATTGTAGGTCCAACAGGTTGTGGAAAAACCACTATGATTAATTTATTAATGCGCTTTTATGATGTTAGTAAAGGAGGCATTTATCTAAATCAAATCAATATTAATGACTTAAGTAAGGATGAATTAAGAACTTGTTTTGGAATGGTTTTACAAGATACGTGGATTTTTAAAGGAACTGTTTATGAAAATGTCGCTTATGGAAAAGAAAATGCAAGTAAAGAAGAAGTCATTGAAGCCTGCAAAAAAGTTCATGCCCACTCCTTTATCAAACGTTTACCACAAGGATATGACACATTAATAAGTGCAAATAGTGGTTTATCCCAAGGTGAAAAACAATTACTTACAATTGCTCGTATTTTATTAGTTTTGCCAGAAGTCATAATTTTAGATGAGGCTACTTCAAGTATAGACACTCGTACCGAAAAAAAGATTACAGAAGCATTTGATCAAATCATGCAAGGAAGAACTAGTTTTGTCATCGCTCATCGTTTATCGACTATTCAATCCGCAGATAAAATTTTAGTCATGAAAAATGGAAATATTATTGAAACGGGAACACATGTTGAATTGCTCAAACAAAATGGTTTTTACAAACAACTTTATAATAGTCAATTTGAACATTTAAAAAATGAACACAATTCTTTCTAATGTGCATTTACTTTTATTTTATTTATGATAAAATAAGGTTGGAATGAATTAAAGGAGAAATAAAAAATGAAATATAGTCCTATTTTAGATAAAAATTATAAACCTGCTGTTTTAGAACTAAGAAAATTTAAAGAAGAAGTTTTAGCTTCTAATCATGCAAGCAAAGTTGCAATTTGTTTGCTTCGTAACAATGGTTATGTTTATCGTTTTGACTTAGATGTATTTGAAGATGGAATAAATGATGAACGTAATTTCTTTATTGTTGAAAGAGTTATCAAATCGATGTTATGGGTTGTAGGTGGATATAAAATTTATATTGCTGGTTCTGATTATTTATTTGAACGTGTTCATGCTGCTTATCAAGACAAAGGTCTTCGTGATTTTGACTTCCACTTTATGGCTGGCGTTTATGAACATCCTTTTGAAGTAGAAAAAGCAACTTTTGAAACTCTTCCTGAAGTAAAAGAAAGTTCAGTGCCTGCTGGTGGACATTTAAATGGCAATCGTATTGGATTTGATGCGGGTGGTAGTGACCGTAAAGTTTCTGCTGTCGTAAATGGCGAATCAATTTATAGTGAAGAAGTGGTTTGGTTCCCTAAAACGAATGATGATCCATCTTACCATTACGATGGAATTTATACCGCTATGAAAACTGCTGCAGAAAAAATGGGTAATAAAATTGATGCCATTGGTGTAAGTTCTGCGGGTGTGTATATTGATAATAAAATCATGGTGGCTTCATTATTTGTGAAAGTACCAAAAGATAAATTTGAAAAACATGTAAAACATATGTATATTGACATTGCAAAACAACTTGAAAAAGAAGTCGGTCATGAAATTCCTTTAGAAGTTGCAAATGATGGTGATGTTACAGCCCTTGCTGGAGCTATGGAATTAAAAGATACAAATGTATTAGGAATTGCAATGGGAACAAGTGAAGCTGCTGGTTATGTAGATTCTAACGGCAATTTAACAGGTTGGTTAAATGAATTAGCTTTCGTTCCAGTTGATTTTAACGAAGATGCAATGGTTGATGAATGGTCATTAGATTATGGTTGTGGGGTAAAATATTTCTCACAAGATTCAGTTATTAAATTAGCACCTGCTGCTGGAATTGAATTAGATCCTTCTTTATCTCCTGCAGAAAAACTAAAAGTAGTTCAAAAATTAAACGAAGCAGATGATCCTCGTGCACAAAAAATCTATGAAACAATCGGAACTTATTTAGGTTATGCAATTGCTTATTATAGTGTATTTTATAAAATTAAACATATCTTATTGCTTGGTCGTGTAACAAGTGGTAAAGGTGGAAATACGATTTTACATGTTGCAAAAGAAGTATTAAGCAATGAATTCCCTGAATATGCAAATATTAACATCACGATGCCAGATGAAACAAATCGTCGTGTTGGACAATCCATTGCTGCTGCAAGTTTACCAAAAACAAAATAAACTTATTTCATTTAAAGGTCTAGAGTTTCATTCTAGACTTTTTTATTTTGCATAAAATATGATATAATGAATACTTGAAAGAAGAGATAAAAATGTATCAAAGAAATCAAACGAAAGCCATAAAAGTCGGCAATCTTTATATTGGTAAAGATTATCCTATTGTTATTCAATCGATGTGCAATACGAAAACAAAGGATACTCTCTCCACAATTGACCAAATTTTAAAATTAGAAAAATATGGCTGTCAATTAATCCGTGTCGCCGTTTTAGATAAAGAAGATGCATATGCTATTCAAGAAATTAAAAAGCACATTCATATTCCTCTTGTAGCCGATATTCATTTTGATTATGAATTAGCTTTATTGGCTATCCAATCTGGTGCAGATAAAATTCGCATTAATCCAGGCAATATCGGAAGTGAAGAAAATATTTATCAAGTTGTAAGTGCTTGTAAAGAAAAAGATATTCCTATTCGAATTGGTATCAATAGTGGTTCTTTAGAAAAAGATTTAGTTGAAAAATACGGAGTCAGTGCTAAAACTATGATTGAAAGCGCAAAGCGACATATTCAAATCTTAAATAAATTTCATTTTGATAACATTATTCTATCTCTTAAATCATCCAATCCAGATATGTGTATTGAGGCTTATAAACAAGCGGCTGAAATTTTTTCATATCCACTTCATCTTGGTATTACAGAACCTGGTCCTTTACTTCCAGGTATTGTAAAATCGACAACCGTATTAAATCAATTACTTCAATTAGGAATTGGAAATACTTTACGAATTTCGTTAAGTGATGATCCACTACTTGAAATTAAAGCCGCAAAGCAAATATTAAAAGCCAATCATTTACTTACCATGCCTACTTTAATTAGTTGTCCAACTTGTGGTCGTACACAAATTAATTTAATTCCTTACGCACAAGAAATAGATGACTTTCTTTATACGATTTCTTCTCCACTTTGTGTTGCGATAATGGGCTGTGTCGTAAATGGTCCAGGAGAAGCAAAAGAAGCAGATATTGGAATTGCTGGTGGAAAAAATCAAGCCGTATTATTTAAAAAAGGAAAAATTGTAAAAACTTTAAAAGAAGATGAAATTCTTGAAACATTAAAAAATGAAATTTTACTTTTAAATAAAAATTAAAATCTTGCCCATAAAACCTCTTTCTTTGAATATACTATATTAAAGAAGGTGACAAAATGTTTAAAGGGATGATTGAAAATTATATCGGATTGCTCACTCCTCAAATGTTTTATAAATATGCACGTACAAATAATATTTTATTAACTCCAGAGGAAGCAAAAAAGGGCACACAATTTATAAAGGAAAATTATCGAGTTGTTTTAAATAACTACGATTATGATGTGATTAAAAAAATGGTATCTACTTATTTTGAAGGGGAATCTTCAGAAAAAATGCTACGTTTGCTTGAAATCACAAAATATAAATATCGACTATAAAGGAGAGAGTAAAGAAATTTACTTTCTTTTTTTGTGAAAAAAATAAATATGAATAAGCTAAATATCTAAGATTAAACTTAGACTTTTAACCCTTTTTTAACTTTTGCATATTATAGGCTGAAGAGGGATAATTATGAAATTATATATTATAGGAGAAAATCCAATTGTACCATATGTTATTGAGCAATTAAAAGATTTGTATGATATTAAAGTTGATTTAAATACTTACACGAAGGATTTAGACATTGAAAAACTTTCAGTCAGTGATTTGACACTTAAAACAAGTTTTGCTGACGCAATTTTACTTTTAAATTTAGATATGCTTCAACAAAAAATTATATTAAAAGATGGCACTAGAAACTTAAATGAAAGCGTGTTTGAGATTTTTCAAAAAAGCTTATGGTTTACTTTAAATACTAATGATGAATTAAATCGTTTAATTGATAAGTTTGATTTAAATCACTTTAATTTATCGAATACAACGCCATTTTTTATTACGAGTAAGCTTGCTTTAAGTGAATTATTTTTAGAAAAAATCATTCATAATAGTCCTAAGTTACTCCATCAACAAAAAGTATTAATGCTAGGCTATAGTGATACTTCAAGACTTATTAGTGAAACTTTATCTACAAATCGAATGATTGTAATCGTTTGTGATCGTTTCTTACAAAAATTAGTAGAAGCTAAAAAAGATGGCTATGGAATTGTTTTAAAAGAAGAATTAAATACATTGCCAATTACATTTGATTTCGTGATTGTAGATGATGAATTTTTTATAAATTTTTTAAAGAGAAATGATATTCATTCACGTTATTTCATAAATTATAAAGAAGGTAAAAATAAGGCTGAAGATTATGAACAAATTGAGCCCTATAAATTAATTTGCGCTCACTATACAAAATTAATCGGACAAAATATTGCAAGTAGTTTAAAAAAGGAAATCAAAGAATATTTCAAGGGGGCTTAATATGTTTGGAAAAATTATAACGGCTATTGTTACACCATTTGATGAACATAAAAATATTGACTACCGGTCATTTGGTACTCTATTAAAAAAACTTGAAAAAGAACATACTGATTCGTTTGTCATTTGCGGGACAACTGGTGAAGCACCTACTTTATCCTTTAAAGAAAAACTAAGTTTGTTCCACTTTGCCAAAAAAATTGTAAATAAAGACACCAAAATTATTGCCGGAGTGGGTACAAATAATACAGCAGAAACAATTAAACAAATTAAAATATTAAATAATACCGATGTAGATGCTTATTTAATTACTTGCCCCTATTATAATAAGCCTGCTCAAGAAGGCTTATATCAACATTTTAAAGCAATTGATGAAGTAAGCACTAAGCCAATCATTCTTTACAATGTCTTATCCCGATGCGGCGTTGAAATTAATATTCCAACTTTAATTCGTCTTTATAATGACTGTAATAATATTGTAGGTATTAAACACGCTAGTACAAATATTCAATTTATCTCTTCTATAAAAAAAGAGCTTCCCAATCTTTTAGTATATGGTGGTGAAGATCGATATATTTTAGATGTTTTTAAAAATAATGGAGATGGAATTATATCCGTTTTAACAAACTTTTATGGCGAAGAAGTTTATGAGTTGATTAATGATTATCTTCAAAATAATTTTGAAAATGTATCTTTATATGAATATATTCAACTTTTAGCTGAAATCGTTTTTATTGAATCTAGCCCAGCGCCTATTAAATACATTTTATATAAACATAAACTCATATTAAATCAACTTCGGCTTCCATTAGTTCCACTCTCTACTCCTTTTAAGCAATTAATTGACAATATATTGGATTAATCTTATAATTATATAAGATTAATAAAGGAGCGATTCGATGAATTTTAAACGTTTTTCTTCTACCCGTAGAATGATTATTGCCATTTCTTTGCTTTGTAGCGGTGTAATTATCATACTGGGATCTTGTGCACTAGCATTTTTAGGACTTTTATGGGGTTCTATTTTAGCGATTGTTTCTATCGTATTTTTAGCTTTATTTTCGATTTATTGTTTAAGTCCTTTAATGAAGCATTATAAGAGAATTGTCATTGAAGAAACTTTATCTTCTTATACTCAAGATATTGAATATGATAAAAGTCGTTTTAATAAAGAGTTTTGTCTTCAACACCCTTTATTTGAACTAAAAAAGTATTATAAAACAGATTATTACTTTTTATCTAATTATAAAGGAATTAACTTTGAAATTGGTAATGTCTCTACTTACGATGAATTAAAAGATCATAAAATGTATATTAAAGTTTATAGTTTCAACGGAAAAGTCTTCTCTCTCCCTATTGAAACGGACGAAAAAGCAAAAATATTGATTATTGAAAAAAAAGAACGCCATACAAGTGATAAAAAACGCTTAAGTTCTACACCGTTCGTTTATGAAATCAAATCTAAAAACGAGCAATTTAATGAATTATTTGAAATTTTTTCTACAAGCCCAGATACGAATTTAGACCAATTTGTCTCTTTCTTTATTGAAACTATACGCAAAATTAAAAAAGTATGTGCACATCGTGTTAGTTTGCTTTTAGCTGATAACCGCATGTACTTTAGTATTGATGAACAAAATAGTTCATTTGAATTAAAACTAAAAAATCAAGTGACATCTGATGATGTGAATCAACTTCGTAAAGAGTATTCTCCATTTTTTCATTTAATGGATGCCTTACTTGAAAAAAAATAAAAGAAATATTATTTTGAAATTGAAGGGAATAAAAATTTAATTTTTATTCCCTTTTTTTGTCAACTTAAAAGATTTAATTTAATGAAGCATTTTTATTATTAAACTATTTTAATTTGTGATTTTCTATTTGAGCAACCATCAATTTTTCAAAATTAAAAATCGTAAATATGCTTTACAACCTTCAACTCTTTTAATTGTGCATACTTTCCATTTGCTAACAATACTTGCATTCCCTCTTTTAAATCCTTGGATG
>CAJJXN010000011.1 GCA_905197115.1 uncultured Bacillota bacterium
GTGTAGGGAAAAATCAGTATGGTCATCCTTCAAAAGAAGTTTTAGATGTATTAAATCAAAATCATGTAAAAATTTTAAGAACGGATAAAAGGGGCTCTATACTTTTTTCTTATCGATATCATTTTTATTATATCGAAACAGCAAAATAATGTTATAATAAAAGAGGTGATAAAGATATGATTTATTTACTTATAAGTGAGCCAAGTTTATTATTAAAGTCTACAATTAATCAAATTGTCGATAAAAGCATATCTTTTAAAGACGAATTTAATTATGTTTCATTTGATTTTGAAACAAATTCTTTAGAAACAATCATTGATTCTTTACAAACACCTGCTTTTGGCAGTGAAAGAAAAGTGGTAATTGCGAAAAATCCATTTTTTTTAGAAGAAGAAAAAAAGAAAAGTCCGTTAGCCAATGATATTAAATTATTAGAAGAATATTTATATCAGCCAAATGAAACAACTGATTTTATTATAGTTTGTCCTAAAAAATATTATAAGCCAAAACATAAAATAATAACAATTATTCAAAGCATTGGTGAAATTCAAAATCTGCTAATTGAATCTTATGAAGATTTACAAAATTATGCTCAAACATTGTCTAAAAAGTTAAAAATTGAATTTGAGCCAAGTGCTTTCATGCTTTTTTTAAGCCGTTGTAAAGATGTTACAACGCTTGAAAAAGAAATTTCAAAACTTTCTTTATACGATTCATATCTTGATTATGAAAGTGTTGACGCTTTAGTTCCACGCCCATTAGAAGAAAATGTTTTTGATTTATCAAATGCCATTTTAAAGAGGCAAACACAAAAAGTGATGCAAATTTATGCTGATTTAAAGAAATTAAAAACAGAGCCGATTATGTTAATTGGTTTATTAGCGAATCAGTTTCGATTTATGCTACAAGTGGGAATATTAAAAAAAGAAAGATATAGCGATGAACAAATTATCAATGAATTGAAAGTGCACCCATATCGTGTTAAATTAGCGAAAGAAAACTTAAACTTACATTCTATAGAAGAAATAAAAGATTATTTAGTTAAATTAGCAAACTTGGATATCTCTATTAAAAAAGGAGTAAAAGATCGCTTTATTGATTTGGAAATATTTTTAAGTACAGGAAGATAAAAAAATACCATCAAAATGGTATTTTTTATTTGAAAAGATTATTTTAAATGAATGATATCAACAGGTTTCTTTTTCATCATTTGAATAGATGGAATTAATATACCTATTAATATAGTAATAAATTCAATTAGTATAATCCATAAAACTTGCATGAAAGTAAAATTTAAAATCGGAATAAGTAAGTAGTTATTTTGCATTAAAATTTTATTGCTTGTGACAATGATAATGCCAGTCAAAGTAGAAGATAGCAAGACGACAAAAGTTGCAATTAAAATATTTTCTACAATAAACACTTTTATGATATCTTTTTTAGAAACACCTAAAGCCCTTAATATTCCTATTTCTCTTTGCTTATCAATCACGACACCACTAAAATAATAATAGACAAAAATAATCATAAAAAATACTAATACAATAAATGCATATGTGCTTATAGGAACTATAATATTAAAAGTTCCTTCAAAACTATAAAAAGAAGAATAAATATCATTGTGCATTCCATAACGCATTTCTTGATAAGTTTTGATGCCATCTATTTCACATACTTCTTCTTCATCTTTAAAAATAGTATCAGCTAGTTTTAAATGAGATAAATCTGTTTTTTTGTTATGAGTGATTGGTGTAATAACATAACTAATATGATTCCATCGGTTGTGAACTTCTTCTCTAATCAAACTTAAAAAACTAGGACTTGTATAAATAATATGTGAATTTTCTTCCATAAATTCGACATCATAATACCCAACTACTTTTATATCAAAGGATAAATGACTAACATTAATTGTTCTTTCTATATTTTCTGTAAAGAACTTTTCTGATTCTAAAAGGTCAATACCATATTGTTTAACAAAATAATGATATGTTTTTCCTGGTTCATATTTATTGTCAGAGTCTTTTGTTTCGTTTAAAATATAATTAGTATAATCGATGAAATAAAATGGTTCTACGGAATTAGGATGATCTTTTAAAAATTCATCTTTAATTGTGTTGAAGTTTTTTTCTACATATTTATTAATGTATGAAGTTAAAATGGTGAACGAAGGAATTAGAGGCATATTAAGCGTTGATTTAGAAAGAAGAACTTCATTTTCTTTTAAACTATTTTTTCCGGGCATCCAATAAATATTTAAATTTTTATAACTTTCTTCATTAGCAACAATACCATTCATAAAATAAGAATTTCCTACAAAATTTTTAGGAGCAACTTGGCATAAATTAGAAGATTTTATAAAATCTTCATCAGAAAAAACTTCTCTGTAATATCCTTTTTTTACATAAACGGAGTTATGTGTGGAACCATTTTCTAAACAATCTCGTAGTTCGTTTTCAAGATTGACTTTGATTCTTCCCTTTAAATAAGGATCCTGAATCAATTGATATCTTTTTTCGTTAAATTTCGTATCTAATATTCCAGTAATATAAAATTTTGGAGTTGTTAAGTAAATAGAACTATCAGTTGTTATAGTAGATAAAGTAAGATATTTGTGGAGCATATCTTGTGGGCTTTTAATTTCATAAATATTTTCTTCATCATCGATGTATCCAAATTTCTGATAAAGTGTATAGGCTAATTTGGTAATTACAATTTCATTGTTTGAACGAGGAAGATTTCCATATAATTCATAACCATAGTCATGAATGAATTCATTATCAATTTCAATGAATCCATTAATGTTATGCAAATAAGAATAGTCATTTTGAACACTAAGAGGCCAATTTAAAGAGGCATATCTATCAGCTGCAAAATAAATTTCATGTACTTTATTTGTGTTAAGTCTTTGCGATATTTTAGAAACATCTTTATCATCCATTAATTTATTAAAAGCGTTTTCTTTTACGCCATAATCATTTTCTTTAACTAAATGATTTGAATAAGCAAGGTAACGTACATCATTTTCATATATTGAATTTAATGCTTTTTGATGCTTATCATAAGAAGCGATAGAATTTGAAACACCTAAAAGAACAAAAGCAATTAAAGATAATATGATGGAAACACATAGTCTTCCGGGCCTTTTCTTTAAAAAGCCCTTTGAGAGTTTAAAAATATTTTTTGTGGATAATTTATGTGAATCCAATGTTAATTGACTTGAATCATTTTCAATGGATTCTTGACTATCTTTTATAACAATTCCATCTCTCATTTCAATAATTCGATCTCCATATTCAAGAGCAGACTCTTTATCATGAGATACGACAATAACTAATCTTTCTTTGCTGATTTCTTTTAACAATTGAAAAATAGTGCGAGAAGTTTCATAATCTAATGAACCTGTTGGCTCATCGCATAAAAGCATTTTTGGTTTTTTGATTAAAGCTCTAGCAATAGCAACTCTTTGTTTTTGACCACCTGATAATTCATTTGGTAGCCTTTTTTCTAATCCTGATAGTTCTGTTTGATTAAGAACATTTGAAATATCTTGATTATGGTTTTGTTGTAAGTCTAACGCAAAAGATATGTTTTTTTCGACAGAATAATCTTCAAGTAGATTATATTCTTGAAACACGAAACCAACAAACAAGTTACGATAAGCATCGAGTTCTTGCTCACTAAAATCCTTCATTGATCGATTTGATATTAAAATATCTCCATTATCAAAAGAGTCAAGCGCACCAAGAACATTTAAAAAAGTTGTTTTCCCACAACCAGATTTGCCAACGAGAAAAATCATTCCCTTTGAAGGAAGAGATAGTGTTATATTTTTAAGTGCTTCTACTTTTGAAGCTTTCTTAGAATAGTAGTTTTTGCTTAATTGATTGATTTGTATCATAAAATCACCTTACTTTGCATATTGTATAGTCACATATAAATTTTTGTTCATCCAGTTATCTCTACCACTTCCATGAGCTCCATAACGAATATATAAAGTGGGATACTGTATTTCTGATAACATTAGTGATTGGGAAAAAGAAACCTTTCCATAAGTAGTTTTTTTGTTACTTCCTCCATATTCATAGTTGTTTTTTTGAAATAGTAAATTAGATGAAGTCATTTCAGGACCATTGTATATATAAAATTCTTGATATCCGCTATCGACTTCTTTCATATCTAAGCTTATAGTAATAATAATCGTTTTATAACCATGAGTTCTTAACACTCTAGGACCATAATAACAATAGGTATTTAAATCAATTATGTCATGGGGTTGCTTATTTAAGTCATTTTCATCGGTTATAGTAAATTCTCTTTGTCTTACAGGTAATTTATCATTGTCAAAAGTAGAATTGTAAATTAGAGGTGAAGCATTATATTTTGAAGTATCTATTGTATTAGTTATTGCGTATTCTTCATAAGCTTCCATCATATTTTGTCTATTTTCATATGTGTCAAATTCGTCAGGAAGAAAATTCCAAAGAGGTATTAATCCATCTGGCGTTGTATTTACTAAAACTAAATTATTAGGATTATCCAAACTATTACACCAAGAAGTATATTTATCATAAAAATCTGACATTTGCACTATTGAAAAAGTATTTCCTCCATATGCTTTTAAATTTAATTTTTCAATATATTCTCCTGTTTTTTCCTCCGTTATTTCTCTAATGTCAAAAGAAGCAGTTGCTTTTATTCCATCTTTTACTTTTGCGTCTAATTTTGATGCTAATTCACCACCTACGTCTATTTGATTTGAAAAAACGTTATAAAATAAATTTGTTTTTCCACCATACTCTGCTCTGACGATAATATGAGTTCCAAATTTATTGAAAATTTCAGCAAAAGTGCCATGGTTAGAAAAAACGGCTTCTAATGCTAATAAAAAATAAGGATTTAAATGTTTTTTGTATTCATTTAAATTAGAAGTATAATCAGGAAGAGCATAACTTTCTTTTACTATTAAAGAATGAAATCTATAATAATATTGACTTGCATTATAAAGGTAGTTTTCATCTGAGTCCATTTTAAATCCTATAGAAGCATTAGGAGAAAATAAAGGTATTCCTAAAGTGGCATTTAAATTGAATTTAAAATTGGATGTTATTTTTTTAGAAATATCATTAAATGATTTTCCGGTTTCATAAGTCGTATCGGTATATATGGTATTAATTTTATTATTTTTTGCAATATCAATTTGAGTTTGTAACCAATCTCTATCAAAAATACAAGAACCAACTAAAATATTTTCTGATGAAATATCATCGCTTGTGACAGCATTTATTCCATACCCTAGACCATTTATATTGGAAGATGATTCAGCTCGGAGTGCTTGCCCTTTTGATTGATGTGACATAGGAAATGATAAAAGCATTAAAATAGACAAAATAACCATTTTGTGTTTCATTTTTACCCTTCTTTCTTATAAAATACGTATTCTATCTATATTATATCATAGCAAATAAAAAATGCACTAAAAATAAAAAGTGCATTTTAAATAACCTTAATTATCTAATTGATAAAGAGCAGCTGCGCCAATTGTTCCAGCTTTCCCTTTGAATTTAGAAATTTCTACAATGACATCATCATAACCTTGTTCATTTAATTTCTCTTTTATCGCTTGTATATTGATTAAACCACTTTCAGTTATTCCGCCAGCTAAAATGATATGTGTAGGATCAACAACTAAGCATAAACTCAAAATGCTTTCAGCAATATCTTTATTCCATTGTTGAATGGCTTTTAAAACAATTGGATTTTGATTTTGTGCTAGTTCAGTAATTTTTAATCCCCCTAATTGACCAAGCGATGTTTTTTGAGGACTTCTATAATTTGTTTCTTTAATCGTTTGAATTAAACCTGCAATACTTGCATAAGTTTCTAAACAACCTCTTCGACCGCAATTACATTTACGTGCTTTTGGACCTTTAATTACCATGTGACCAAAGTTTCCCCCTCTTTGATAAGAGCCACGATAAATTTTGTGGTCAATAATTAAAGAACCGCCTACTCCTCTACCAAACACAATAAAGATGCCATTTTCTACATCTTTTAATCTTCCATAAGTCATTTCAGCAAGGGTTGCAGCCTGGCCATCGTTTTCAAGCCGTACTTCAATGTTTGGGAATATTTCTTTTAATTGTTTTGAAATTTCAAAGTTTCTCCAATTTAAATTGGCTGCAAAAATGACCACACCATCTTTGATTTCACCTGGACAACCAATTCCAATTTTATGAATATGATATTTCTCAATCCAATGAGTTAAAGTCGTTTTTAAGAAAGGAAGAAGCTTATCTTGTTCGCCTTTCCAAGTATTTTTATAGGAAGTAAATTGGATGATTTGATCTTCTTCAACCACACCCATTTTTACACTGGTTCCACCAATATCAATCGCTAATATTTTTTCACTCATGATTATCAACTCTCTTTTAATATATTATATCATTTCTTTAGAAAAATTCTCAACCATTCTCCTTTGTTGATTTTTTATTTTTTTGATAGTATAATGGTAGCGGAGGTAATTAGTTATGAATAAAGTAATCATATCTTGTGATACAACTGCTTGCATTAGCAAAAAAGAAAGACAAAAATTAGGTGTTTATATTCTTCCTTTAAATGTTATTGTAAATGGTCAAGAGTATCATGATGGAGTATCAATTGATAATGAAACATTATGTTCAATGATGAAAAATAAAGCTACTATATCAACTTCTACTCCAACACCCGTTGAAATAGAAAATTTCTTTGATCACATTTTTGAAGAAACAAATGCAGATAAAGTAATTCACTTTACTATTTCATCAAAATTAAGCAGCATGTCTTCTTTATTTACGAATATTTGTAAAGAAAGATATGGAGATAAAGTAATAATTGTCGATTCTTTATCTGTATGCTCATTTATGGGGAACTTAGTTCGTTATGCAGTAAAATTAAATAATGAAAATATTGAACCAAATGAAATTGTTTCATTGGTTAAACAAAGAATAGGAAAAGAAATTGTTCTTTTTGTTCCAGAAACCATGGTCTATTTAAAACGTGGAGGAAGGGTTTCTCCTGCTGTTGCAGCAATTGGCAATCTTTTAGGAATTAAACCAGTTTTAAAATTAGGTGTAAATGGAATTGAAAAAGAAGGAACGACAAGAACTGTTAAAAAAGCATATTTATCAACTTTAGAAGAATTTGCCAAAGTTGAAAATTTAGAACAATATGAAATTCACATCATTGAATTTGATTCAATGAAAATTTGTAAAGAAATAAAAAAAGCAGCTGAAGAAATGTTACCAAACCTTCCTGTTATCATTACTCCTATGTCTATTAATGTATGTGCACATGTTGGACCTGGAACATTTGGCATTGGATTAGTATTAAAAGTTTAAACTATTATTTTAAAAAAATTAAAAGGAGAAACTTCTTAAAGAAGTGATCTCCTTTTTTTATGAAATATAAAAAGAGTCACAATATAAGCAACTCTTTTATGAAATAAAATAATTGGTTTAAGCAAAAACGTTATAAACACCTTTGCCATAATAATCGTCTAAATTATCTTGCAATAAATCGTAAGCAGTTTGGATATTAGAATTTGCATCTTTCGTCCAGTCACTTAAGAAACGTTTTGTATTGTCAACCCAAGTAATGGCACTTATCGTTCCATTCGTTGTAAAACGATTATTCCACTTTTCTAAAATGTCTTCTGTTCCACCTTGTTCTAAAGGAACGGAACGAGGAATCGTATTATAAGCATAAGCGTTATATTTTTCTTCTGTGAAGATACGTAAAACTTCTTTAAAACCTTCTTGATCTGCAAAGGCAGAAACTAAACTCAAGTATTCATTTAATTGGACTTGGTAGTCATTTAATTCATTATCAGGATCCAAGAAAGTTTCTTCATCATAACTTTGAGTTTTATTTTCGTTATAAGGATAAGTGATATCTTTACGAATGACAGGTAAAGATTCAAAGTTTCCAGAAACTAATTCCCCTTGATACATAAAAGGAGTATGGGCAATACTTTTAATTGAACGTGTATCAGCAGCCATAAATAAAGCAAACGCAGCAGCAGCTTCTTCGGCATCTTTTAATTTTTGTGTACATTTCATATCAAGTGGACATTGATTACCTACGGTTAATCCTTCTGCGATAACACCAATTCTAAAGTCTGAATCTTCATTTAATTTTGGGAAAGGCATAAAGTCAAATTTTCCTTCTTTATTTCCTTTTTTAATTAATTGAGAATATAAAACAGCACAATAAGAACGGGACATTTCCATTGTATAAAGTTCATCATCAATGAAGTTTGTATTATAACTCCAAGGTTTGATTTGATCAAATGGTTGTTTAATACTTTTTGATTGGTAATCCCAAACAGAAGCAGAAGCAATTTCATATTCTTTTTGTAAAATATGTTCAATTTCTAATGTATCTAAATTTACATTTTTGTTAGAAAGAAGAGTTTTATCAACGGTATCAGAGATAATATTAATTAAATCAGAAGATAAAACGCCAGTTCCACCAATATGAGTTTGAACATTATGAACAGTTTTTAACATATCTGTCATTTCATCAAGTGTCCATTTATCTAAAAGATTTTCAGCAGGATCATATAAATAATTTGTTTCTAAAATACCTTTATTTACAAATATGCCAGTTGGATAAACATAAAATGGCACTGCAGCTACGAAATCACCAAAAGTAAAATATTCCCATACTGATGGATCAATAGCATCATATAATTTTAAATATTTATATTTTTGCAAGTCGGCTGAATATCCTCTACCTAATCCTTCTTGAACTGTATAAGGTAAGTGCATAATATGTGGGAATTGACCATTATGTGATTCTTGATAAGAAATTAGACGATCAGTATAATTGTCAATACTATCATAAATTAAGTTTACTTTAATGTTTGGATAAAGTTTTTTAAATTCTTTAGCAACAGCGTGATATTTTTGTAAATTTCCATCTGTTAATTCTTCAGTAGTAATTTTGTCATTTCCGATATCTCTTGTTTCTCCATCCATACCTTGAATATAAACAAGAATATCTAAATTTCCACTATAAGCTAGTTGTGGCATGATACCATATGGATCTTTTACTGTTTTAGTATTATCTGTACCACCTTTTTTACATCCTGACATAGAAAGGACAAGTAGTGTTCCAAGTAGAAAAGCTCCAATATTTTTACGCTTCCAAGACATTGTATTTCCCCTTTCCATAATAATCATCTAATTGAGATTGGAAATAAGCCCAAACGGCTTCTAAGTTTTGATTAACATCTGATTCGATTTCAGCTAGTTGTGATTTTAATACAGACGCCCAGTTGCTATGCGTTACTTGAGTAGCACCTTTATTGATGCTATAGCGGCCTGTCCATCTACCCATAACATCTGTCGTTCCACCAACTTCGTTAGGAATGTTGTCTGGAATTCCATAGAAATTAATACGGTTTGTTTCATCTTCTCCATAGAATAAATCGAGAACTTGTTTAAAGCCAGGTTTAATATTTGTATATTCATCTACATCAGGTACTGGGTCAATTGAACGATCATACCAAGTAGAATAACATTCAAACCATTTTCTTAATTGAATTTTAAATTGATTTTCTTCACTTTCTTCTTGGAATGAGAATTTGAAATCTTTATCAACCATTGGTAAATCTAAAATTCCTGTAGTTGGTTCCGTAATATTTGTCCATTCAATTTTGCTTCTTGCATCAATTGAACGAGGGTCAGCAGTCATAAACATTGTAAAATAAGCGGCAGCATCAGTAGCGGCTTGACCACCTTTAACACATTTTGGATTTCCATTGTCATCAATTGGGCATTGATTACCAATTGTTAAACCTTCAGCAATCATACCAACGTGATTTTCTGTATCTTCATTAGCACTTGGGAAAGGTAAGTAATCAAAATCTGCTTCACGATTAACTTTTGTAGCCATTAAAGATAAAACACCTAAGTTCCAAGGCATTTCAGCATTGAAAACAAATTTATCATTTTCAATAAAATCTTTATTTCCATTCCAACTTTGAATTTCAGTCATACCAGCTTGAGGTTGGTTAGAGTTAGAAGGATTGTATTTATAACCACAAACATTAGGGAATTGAGCCTCAATATCAATTAAGTCTTCAATTTCTCTTGTGTTAAGTTCTACACGACGATTCCATTTATAAGCTTTATTAATAGAAGTTGCCGCATAACTTACTAAGTTTTCTTGAATATGTGGCATGGCTGCAATACTTTGAGAAAAGTTTGTTACTCTTTTACAAATGTCTAAGAAATTTTTTAAAGTATAATTTTCTAATAGTTCATCATAATCAACATATTGCTTTGATAATAAAGCTTTATTTACAAATACACCCATTGGATACACCATGTAAGGGAAAGCACCTTGGAAGTTTCCGAATTTAAATTCTCCTAAGATACTTTCATCATATGATTTGTAAAGTTCTGAATCAGAATATACACTCAAATCCGTAGCATAGCCCATTTGCATTACTTCATTCACGTGTTCAACGTGATGCATAATATGAGGCACGTGACCATGATTATCGTAGTACTTAATAACTTCATCGTTATAAATACCAATAGAAGTGTATTGCACATTTATTTTTAATCCTGGAGCAATCTTTTTAAATTCTCTTGCAGCTGCTGCAAAACGTGCTAAGTAAGCGTCAAATAATTCATCAGGAGTTCTTTTTGGATTACCAATATCTGTAATCGTTCCATCTTGACCTTCTACATAAATTAAAGCATCGATAGATCCTTGATAATTTCGTACAGATTCAGGTATAAAATTATATTCATCTACTCCCTTTTTCGTTTCTCCGCCTTTTTTTCCACCACAGCCGGTCAATGCTGTAACCGCTATCATTGCCGGCAGAATGAAAAATTTTAATGAATTGTTTTTCATAATCATTCCTCTTTTCTAAATTAATTTTATATTCATTCTATATTATAATCATAAAACGAAATAAATACAATTAAATATTTTTAAAACACATATAAATATGTGTTAAGGGAAAGTTAAAAGTAAATTAAATTGCAAAAAAATAAAATAAAAAGTATAATAAAATGACGAAAGAAGACGATATAATGGAATATATAGTAACCATTCATTCAATAAAAGAAATCTCCATTTTAAAAAATGCGGATTCATTTTTAATTGGAAATCAAAAATTTGCTGTAAGATTAAATACTTCTTTCAATAAAATGCAAATCAAATTAGCTAAAGATTGTTGCGTAAAGTTAAATAAAAAACTTTATGTGTTAGTAAATAAAATTATGATGGATCAAGATTTAGAAAGTCTAGAAAAATATTTATTGTTTTTAAAAGAAATAGAAATTGATGGCATTTTTTTTAGTGATTTTGCTGTATTTATGTTGGCTAAAAAATATCATTTTGATAATAAATTGATTTTTTATCACGATACCATATTAAGAAGTGCACAAGATGTCATATCTTATCATTATATTGGTATTCCTCGTTTGGTTTTTTCAAAAGATGCTCATTTAGAAGATATTCTTGCTTTAAATGAAAAAGATAAAAATATGGCTGGTCTTTTTGTGCAAGGATATTTTCCAATTTATTATTCAAAAAGAAGAGTCATTAAGCATCACTTAAAGAGATATCATTTATCATTAAATAATAAAAATATGTTTTTAAAAGAAAAAACAAGAAGCGAATTCTATCCTATTTTAGAAAATCAAAATGGAGCAATCATTTTTAATTCATTGCCTTTAAGTTATATTCAAGAAATAAATCAATTAAAAAATCATATATCTTTTATTATAATTGATAGTATTTTTGAAAATGTTCATTATACTGAAAAATGGTTAAATTTATACCAACAAGTAATTGAAAATAATCAAAATGTAATGGTAGAAGATATGTCTTTGTTTACGACAGGATTTTTAACGAAAAAAGTGGGGTTAGAGTAAGATGTATAAGCCAGAATTACTAGCTCCTGCCGGAGATTTATTACGATTAAAGATAGCGATATTATATGGCGCAGATGCTGTTTTTATTGGAGGTAAAATTTTTTCATTGCGAGCAAAAGCGAATAATTTTACAATAAAAGATATTCAAGAAGGTGTGGAGTTTGCACATCTTCATCATGCAAAAGTATATGTAACTGTAAATATTGTTCCAACTCAACAAGATTTTAAGGAATTAAAGCAATATTTAATGGATTTAGATGCAATTCATGTAGATGCGATTATTATTTCTTCTATTCGTGTTTTATTATTGGCAAAAGAATTAAAATGTCAATTTGAAGTTCATATGAGTACGCAATTATCTATAACAAATACACAATCAGTGGAATTTTTTAAACAATTAGGAGCAAAAAGAGTCGTTTTAGCAAGAGAATTAAGCGCTCAACAAATTGGTATTATTAAAAAGCAAACGAATTTTCCTTTAGAAGTATTTATTCATGGAGGAATGTGTTCTTCTTTTTCAGGAAGATGTACTTTAAGTAATGTAATGGTAAATCGAGATGCGAATAAAGGTGGCTGTGCACATAGTTGTAGATGGATTTATGAATTATATCAAAATAATCAATTAGTCGATAATTTTGACTTTACATTAGCCTCTTCAGATTTAATGGCAATTGATTATATTCCTAAATTAATCGATATGAAAATAGATAGTTTTAAAATCGAAGGCAGAATGAAATCAGCGTATTATATTGCAAATGTTGTGAAAATATATCGACAATTAATTGATGAATATATCGACAAAAAAGAGATAAAGAAAATCAATTTGAAACATTACAAAGAAGAAATAAAAAAAATTGAGAGTCGCAATCTAACTTCTGTATTTTTAAATAAAAATTATAAAAATGAAGGATTATTATTAGATAATGGCAATGACAATCCAAGTCAATCTTTTTTAGCCTACGTTTTGACAGATAGTGATGAAAAAAACATATGCGTGATTGAGCAAAGAAATTATTTCACCATAGATACGATTTTAGAAATGATATCACCTAAGGAAAAAAACAAAACAATTAAAATTTTAAATATGATGGATTTAGATGGTAATAAAGTTGAAATTGCGAATCATGCAAAACAAATTTTAAAAGTTCAATTTTCAAAACCTGTTAAAAAAGATTCATTTATTAGAAGGAAGTGAAAAAATGCAAGAAGCCTTTGAACGCAGTCAATTACTAATCGATGTAAATAAATTAAAAACGAAAACGGTTGCTATTTTTGGTTTAGGTGGAGTAGGGGGATATGTAGTAGAAGGATTAGTTCGAAGTGGAGTTTCTTCCTTTCTTTTAATTGATTTTGATACGATTAGTTTAACCAATTTAAATCGTCAAATATTAGCAACACATTCAACGATTCATAAAAAAAAGGTTGAAGTTCAAAAGAATCGAATTTTAGATATTCAACCTGCTGCTAAAGTTATAACGTATGATTTAAAGGTTGATAAAACAACGATTAATCAAATTGACTTTCAAAATGTCGACTTTATTGTTGATGCAATTGATATGGTTACTTCTAAAATTTTACTGATAGAAACTGCAAAAAATAACAATATTCCGATAATTTCATGTATGGGAACGGGAAATAAATTAAACCCTTTTTTATTTGAAATATGTGATATTTCTAAAACTTCAATTTGTCCATTAGCTAGAGTAATGCGTTATGAATTAAAAAAAAGAAATATTAAAAATGTGCCTGTTTTATATTCGAAAGAAGAAAATGTAACAAAAGATATTATAACGAATGAAGAAGAAAAAAGACATATTCCAGGAAGTGTAAGCTTTGTACCATCGGTGGCTGGTTTGCTTCTATCTTCTTATGTAATTAAAGAATTATTGAAATAATTCTTTTTTTATGCAATGCCTTTTTTTATCTTCCTTTTTTTGCTATAATACTAAGGGCGGTGATAATGTGGAAACGCGCATGGAACGAAATAAAGAATTACATAAAAAAGTAAATGAAATGAATAAGCAATATGATCTTTATTTACAAAATCCGGATCATATAAAAAATAAAACAAATCTTTATTCGGTAGATCCTGCTTTTTTTTCGACATCATCAATTGAAAAGACGTCTGAAAATCATCCTAAAAAAGAAAAGAAAAAAATGATTGTGTGGGGGAGTTTAATAGCGCTCGGAGTCATTGTTTTAATTTTAATAATTTGTTTAATAATGAAGTAATGAGGTGAACAATATGAAGTATTTAACAATTGCGATTGATGGTCCAGGAGCAGCTGGAAAAAGTACAGTGGCGAAGGAAGTTGCAAAAAGATTGAACTATACTTATATTGACACGGGTGCCATGTATCGTTGCTTAGCTTATTATGCTTTGCAAAATCAGCTACCAATCTCGGATGAAAAAAAATTATGCGATGCTATAGATGATTTAGATATTCAACTTTCAAACACGGGAAAAGTGGTTTTAAATCAAGAAGATGTAACGAATAAAATTCGTAGTAGTGAAGTGACCAATATTGTGTCTTTCGTTTCTTCTCCTCGATGTGTAAGAGAAAAGTTTGTACAATTACAACAAAAATTAGCTAGCAAACAGCAAGGAGTAGTGATGGACGGAAGAGACATTGGAACTGTTGTTCTTCCACAAGCAGATTTAAAAATTTTTCAAATTGCTTCGCCTTCTGTAAGAGCAAAAAGAAGATTTGAAGAAAATCAATTAAAAGGAATTTTTACTCCTTTAGAGATATTAGAAGAAGAAATAAAACAACGCGATTACTTGGATGAAAATAAGCCTTTTGGAGCATTAAAAAAAGCAAATGATGCTTATGAACTTGATACTTCAAATATGACTTTAGAAGAAGTTATTCAAAAAGTAATCGATTTAGCAAAGGAATTGATATAAATGAAAAAAGCAACAGTGGCGATAGTAGGTAAACCAAATGTTGGCAAATCCAGTTTATTTAATCGTATAGTTGGAGAAAGAAAATCCATAGTATATGATGAACCAGGCGTTACGCGAGATCGTATTTATGGAACAGCAACATGGCTTACGAGAAGTTTTAATGTCATTGATACAGGTGGAATTGAAATCGAAAATAAGCCTTTTCAAGAAAGCATTCGGGCACAAGCGGAAATCGCGATAGAAGAAGCAGATGTTATTATTTTCTTATGTGATGGAAGACAAGATGTGACAGATGATGATTATTTAATCGCTCGAATTTTAAAAAAATGTCAAAAGCCTATTATTTTAGCAGTTAATAAAATAGACGATATTACTTTATCAGCGAATGCGTATGATTTTTACCAATTAGGAATTGATAGTGATATTACGATTGTATCTTGCAATCATGGCATTGGCGTGGGAGATTTATTAGATCGGGTTATTCAAGTGTTACCCAAGATACAACAAGAGGAAGAAGACGATATTATTCGTTTTTGCATGATTGGACGGCCAAATGTCGGTAAATCTTCTTTAGTGAATGCTTGTTTAAATCAAGAAAGAGTAATCGTTTCTAATATTGAAGGAACGACAAGAGATGCAATAGACACTCCATTTACAAGAGATGGTCAAAAGTTTATTGTAATTGATACTGCTGGGTTAAAGAAAAGTGGAAAAATATATGAAGCTGTCGATAAATATGCTGCGATAAGAGCATTAAGTGCAATTGATCGTAGTAATGTTTGCTTATTAGTAATAGATGGTGAAGCAGGAATTCGCGAACAAGATAAAAATATTGTTGGTTATGCAGTGGATGAAGGAAAATCTATTATTATAGTCGTAAACAAATGGGATTTAGTAAACAAAGATGAAAAATCGATGCAAGAATTTAGTAAAAAAATTAGAGAAAACTTTAAGTTTTTATCATATTCTCCAATCGTTTTTGTAAGTGCTAAAACAAAACAAAGAGTCCATTTGTTATTTGATGAAATTAAAAGAGTATTTAACAATGCAAATAAACATATTGCAACAAGTATTGTGAATGAAATTATTTTGGATGCTTTTGCTTATAACCCAACACCAGATTTTAATGGGGGAAGATTAAAAATCTTTTATGCAAATCAAGTTTCTACTTGTCCACCTTTATTTGTTTTGTTTGTAAACAATCCAGAATTTATGCATTTTAGTTATCGAAGATATTTAGAAAATCAATTAAGAGAAAGAATTGATTTTGAAGGAACTCCGATTAAAATCATTTGTCGCGCAAGAGAATAATAAAGTAACCTTCTAAAACATATAGTGTGTTAGGAGGTTTTTTTATGAATAATAATTTATTTAAAAAAGTAGAGTCAAAAACCAATGTGAAAAAAGCAGATATTATTTCTTTAGCAAAATCAATTCAAAACAAAAATATGAGTGATGAGAATAATTTACGTGAATTAATTCAAAATATCGCGCAAATGGCAGGTAAAGAAGTAGATAAAGAAAAAGAAGAGAAAATAATAAATGCAGTAAAAAATAATCAAATTAATGATAAAATTAAAAAAATAGATAATTAGTATTTAATTGAAGAATATTTCATTATTTTTGTTATAATACTAATAGAAGGAGGAATTAAAATGGAACATATCAAAACAAAAAAAGAATTTGAAGAATTAACTGAAAACAATAAAAATGTAATCATTGATTTTTATGCTTCTTGGTGTGGCCCTTGCAAAATGTTAGCACCGATTATTGAAAATATTGCGACAACGGCCGAAAATGTTAAAATTGTGAAAGTAGATGTAGATGAGGCGGATGAACTTGCAAGTTTATTTGGTATTCAATCAATTCCAACAGTCGTATATATTAAAGACAAAAAGTTAGAAAAAAGAGAGTTAGGATTTAAAACAAAAGAACAAATCTTAGCGAATATTGAAAGAATTTTTTAAAAATAAAAGAAGAAATCTTAGATTTGATTTCTTCTTTTTTTACTATTTCATTTGAAATTTCTTTGATAATTCGAGATATTTTTCAAACAATTCTAAATAAGCTTCTTTAAACTCTACATGATTTAAATGACTTAATAGAAATTCTTTTTTTTGATTTTCAAATTCTACATCTTCAATAGGCGAATGATTCATTTTTTTAATTTCTTTTATTTTTAAAACACAATTCATTCGTTTTTCAAAAAGTTCTAAAATCTTTAAATCAATATCTTGAATTTCATGGCGAATATTACTTAAATCATTCATTTTACTTTGTTGTTACAAGTAAAGTATTTGCTACTGCTCTATTTTCTTTTCCACCAGCTAATACATCAATTGTTCCACTGCCATTATATCCAGTATTAATTAAATAACGAGTAGAACCACCACCATCAAAATTCATTGCATAGCGGCAACCTAGATATTCCATAAAGTCAGCCATCCATAATAAATTAAAACGAGCAGTTTGAGTTGAATCATCAACAATTACAAATACAAATACACGACCATCACCTAAAATACCTACTGCAGTTCTTCCACGTGCTGATTTAGCACCATTGGTGGTTTCTTTTTCTAACGTATCAACGACTTTATAATCTCTAATTAATTCATGTCTACCACCTAAAACAACTTTCATGTTATTTAATTTTGGATTATCTGATTCTGTTCTCCCAACACGAATTGGAGTATTAACATTAATTGCATTCGTTAAAGCTGTAGAACCTAAAATGGCAAATTGATTGTCTGCTAATTCCACAGTTCCTGAGAAATTCTTTTTCACTTCTACAACAGCACCATCAACAGGGAAATTAATGTTTCCAACGCCATTATCATGAGTGTCAATTTTATTTAAAATAATTACATTTTTGTTTGTAACATTTTGTCCACTCACAGTAATAACTTCATTATTTCTTGGACGAGCATTGCCTAGATGGGCATTTAAAACTAAGTTATCATTAATTGCATCGACAACATAAGAACGGCTAATTGTAGTGCCTGTTTCATTATAGATATCAATCATATTGTCTACATGATAATCATAGTTAGCAGCACTTGTTCCTTCTGTAATAACAGGTACATCATTATAAGAAATACCAAATACCATTTGTCCTGAATAAAGTTTAGATGTTGCACTATCATCTTTAAAGGCAGCTTTAGAATTAACGACAACGCCATCTTTTACCCAAATATTATTAGATAAATAAGTTCCACCAAAGAAGTCAGCATTTACACCAGCGATAACTTTTTTAGTTTTAGATGCACTATTAAATGCATTAATTTGATTATAAACTGTAGCTCTTAAAGCTTTTGTACTAGCACTATAAGCATTGTTTGGTGATCCAGATTCAATAGAAGCCTTACTTAAATCAATAATAATACTATGAGCAGTACGTGTATTTCCATCTGTTCCTGGTATTTTATATTCGTGGGATTCAACACCATCACCTAACATGGTCATCGTATCTTTATAACCACTTTCAGGTGTTGTGTAAAAATAGTCATTAAATTGTTTTGGTCTTTCTTCTGGAACAATAGAAGCAACCATTGGTAAAGCAGGTAGAATCTTTGAAACATTTACGACACAACTTGCTTCAAAACCATTAATTTCAGCACTGACTACTGTACTACCATGCATGAAAGCTGTAATCGTTCCATCTGAGGCAACAGAAGCAATCGATGGATCTTTTGATTTAAACGTAACGGCAAGATTGTTTGGATTAGCAGGTAAAACAGTAGCTTTAATTTGTTGTGTTTTACTTGATTTTAAATTTACTTGCTTAACGTCAAGTGTTACCCCTGTAATTTCAGCAGCAACAACATTGATGGTAATCGTATCGGTAATGCTAGAATTTTCTTTAGAAGTAACGGTAATGGTTACTGTACCAATCGCTTTTGCAACAACATTACCACTATTAATTGTTGCAACATTAATATTAGAAGATTTCCAAGTAACTTTTTTATTGGTCGCATTTTCTGGAAGGACTTTTGCTGTTAAAGTTAAAGTAGATCCTAATATCATGTCGATAGTTTTGTTTTGTTCAATTTGTACACTTTCTACCGCAACATTATCTGGTATTGGTGTTGTAGAACTTGAGGATGAGGATGGTGAACTAGTTGAGGTAGACGAGTCTGAATTAGAAACTGAAGAAGAACTCGTTTTGATTGAAGAACTAGAATCTGCTTTTGAAGGTCCACATCCAAATAAAAAGACGCTTAAAACTGCAAGTAATAAAAACTTTCCTTTTTTCATAGTTATTCACTCCATTCTAGATTCTATTATAACAAAACAATCTCTTTTTTCCAATATATGATGAAAGAAAAAACTGGAAATGTTATAATATAATAAATATTATAAAAAGGAAGGATTATTATGCAATTAAGTGTCAAATTGATGGATAAAAAGTATATCATTGATATAAAAAACCATAATTTAGAGAAAATCGAGACTTTTTGCCATAATTATAACAAAATTCTTCTTGTAACAGATGATGGTGTTCCTAGAAAATATATCGACATGATTTTACAAAAATTACCACAATCTGTCGAATGTGTTTTAAAAAAGGGTGAAAGAAATAAAAATTATAAATCTATCAAAATAATTATAGATTCATTGATTCATCATCACTTTAGCCGGTCAGATTTGATTTTAGCAGTAGGCGGTGGAGTTGTCATTGACTTAAGTGCATTTGCCGCTTCCATTTATAAAAGAGGGATGAAATATATGTCTATTCCTACTACTTTACTTTCACAAGTTGATAGTTGTGTAGGAGGTAAAACAGGCATGGATTATGGAGATTTTAAAAATTTAATTGGCACATTTTATCAACCAGAAAAAGTAATTATTGATCCTTTAACTTTAAATACTTTACCAAAACGGCATTTTAATAATGGATTGATAGAAGCGATTAAAACAGGTTTGATTGCAGATGAAGCATTATTTAACCTTATCATGAATGGAGATATTAAAAAAAATATCGATCAAATCATCTATCTTTCTTTAGAAAACAAAATAAAATTGGTTGAAACAGATCCATTTGATTGTGATCAAAGACAAAAATTAAATTATGGACATACCATTGGTCATGCATTAGAAAGTTATTTTCACTTTCAAAAGATTTTACATGGTGAAGCTGTGGCTTATGGAATGTTGTATGAAACAAAAAATCAAGATATAAAAAATCAATTAATTCAACTTTATCAAAAAATTAAATTAAAAAAAATACCGAATGTATCGATAAAAGATATTAAAAAATATATTTTTTTAGATAAAAAAGTAAATCATAATGAGATTGTTTTACCGAGGGTAAATAAAATTGGCTCTTGTGAATTACAAAAAGTATCAATGGTACAATGGCTAAAACAGATAGAAGGTGAAAATGATGAGTAGCATATTTAAAAGCAATTTAAGTATTTCTATATTTGGTGAATCCCATCAAGAAACGATGGGGATTGTGATTGATGGCTTAGCAGCAGGTTTAACTCTTGATTTTGATTTTGTTAATGCGGAATTAAAAAGAAGAAGACCAATTTTAAAAAGTTCTACATCAAGAGTTGAAGAAGATGACTATGAAATTGTAAGTGGCTATTTTAATCATCATACAACAGGAACACCTTTATGTATTTTAGTCAAAAATAATCAATTTAATAGTGAAGATTATCAACCAAATTTATTGCGTTCTTCATCTGTTGATTATGTAACATTTAAAAAATATAACGGCTTTTTTGATTATCGCGGAAGTGGGCATTTGAGTGGAAGAATAACTGTTCTTTATGTGATTGCTGGCGCAATCTGTAAACAAATTTTAAAACAAAAAGGAATTCAAATTGTATCACATATTAAACAAATTAAAGATATAAAAGATGATACCTTTACTTTTAAAAATTTAACCCTTGAAATGAAAAAAATAGAAAAAGAAGCTTTTCCAGTTTTAAATGAAACAAGAAAACAAGAAATGATTGATTTGATACAAAAAGCAAAAGAGGCAAATGATTCGATAGGAGGAATCATTGAAACAATTATTTATCCATTTCCTGTTGGAATTGGAGAGCCTTTGTTTGATTCATTAGAAAGCCATATTTCAAGACTTGTTTTTTCGATTCCTGCAATTAAAGGTATTAGCTTTGGTCTTGGGTTTGATTATGTTTCTTATATGGGAAGTCAAGTAAAAGATGAGTGGAATTTAAAAGATCATCAATTCCAAACGAATCAAAATTGTAATGGTGGAATTAATGGAGGAATAAGTAATGGAATGCCAATTGTTTTTGATTGTGTCATAAAACCTACAGCTTCTATTGCGTCTATACAAAACACGGTAGATATACATAAAATGGAAAATACCACATTTGAATTAAAAGGACGACATGATGCCTGCATTGCTTCTCGTTGTGGAGTAATTATTGAATCCATGGCAGCAATTGCAACTTTAGATTTAATAATTGCATCTAAAGGAAAGGAATGGATGTTATGATTTATGGGTTAATTGGAGAAAAGTTAAAACATAGTTATTCAAAAGAAATTCATCAAAACTTTTCTAAATGTCAATATGATTTATGGTCTTTAGATGAAATAAATTTTGACTTGTTTTTAAAAAATAAAAAATTTAAAGGAATAAATATTACTATTCCATATAAAGAAAAATGCTTAAAATATCTGGATTCTATCGACAAAGAAGCACAAGCAATTGGTGCTGTTAATACGATTATAAATGAAAATGGTGTTTTAAAGGGGTACAATACTGATATTTTAGGATTCAAATATTTACTTCATTTTTACCACATTTCTTTAAAAGAAAAACGCATTGCCATTTTAGGAACAGGTGGAACAGCTAAAATGATTCAATATGTAGCCTGTAAAGAAAAATGTAAATCTTGTATTTTCGTATCAAGAAACGAAAAAAAAGATGCCATCTCATATCTAAATCTTAAAAAAGAAAAAAATATAGATATAATTATCAATGCAACTCCAAATGGAATGTATGGATTTGATGATGAAAGTCTTATAGATCTAAATGATTTTACTCAATTAGAAGGTATTATTGATGTTATTTATAATCCTTTAAGAACATCTATTTTAATAAAAGCACAAGAGAAAAAGATTAAAATCGCTTCAGGGTTAATCATGCTAGTAGCGCAAGCTTTTTTCGCTCATGAATTATTTTTACAAAAAAAGTTAGATTCAAACATGATTATAAAAGAATATCAAAGATTATATTTATCAACTTTAAATCTTGTATTGATTGGTATGCCAGGATCTGGAAAAACAACAATAGGAAACTTATTGGCTAAAAAATGGAATAAAGAATGTATTTCGTTTGATGATGAAATAAAAAATCAGGAAAAGTTAGAAATTAAAGATATTTTTGCGATGTATGGAGAAGAATATTTTAGAAATTTAGAAACTAAAATGTGTGAAAAATATAGTTTAGTGAATAATAAAATTCTTTCTACCGGTGGAGGCGTTGTTTTAAACGATAAAAACATTCAATTTTTGAAAAAAAATGGACTTCTTATTTTTATCGATCGAGGAATCAATAAGATTACGCTTGATGATTCTCGCCCTTTAACGAAAAATTATCAAGAATGGAAACACTTGTATCAAACACGTATTGAATTGTATAATAAACATTGTGATATAAAAGTCGATAATAATTTATCTTTAGAAAAGACGATAAATAAAATAGAGGAGTTAATTTATGAAAGTATTGGTTTTAAATGGTCCTAATTTAAATATGCTTGGCAAAAGAGAGCCATCTATTTATGGACAACAAACATATAAAGATTTAGTTGCTTTTATTAAAAAAGTAGGAAAAGAGCAGCAATGTAAAATAAAAGTTAGACAATCAAACAAAGAATCTTATTTAATTGATTGCGTACAAAAAGCTGATTTAAAATATGATTATGTATTATTAAATGCAGGAGGTTATACGCATACAAGTGTAGCTTTGGCAGATGCGATTAAATGTTGTGCGATTCCTGTTATAGAAGTTCATTTAAGTGATGTTGATAACCGAGAAGAATTTCGTAAAATAAATTATATTCGACCAAATTGTTTAAAAAGTTTTACTAAAAAAGGGTTTAACAGTTATAAAGATGCAATTTTATTTATTGTGGAAAGAGAAGTGAAGTGAAAATGTTCGTATTCGTTGATAATCAAAAAAATTCCGATAAAATCGAAGCTTTTCTTTTGTCAAATCATGTTTTGTTTAAAAAAGAAGTAATTGATACTACGATTTTGCTTCAAATTATGTCTTCTGATATTGTAGATGACAAAGTTTTTACAAATTTTGAAGGCGTCTTATTTATTAAAAAAGATAAGCAACAAGACTATCTTTATAGTCGTAAAACTCACCCTCAAGATACAATAATTCAAATTAAAGATAAAACAATGGGTGGAGATAAAATATGTGTGATTGCAGGACCTTGTAGTATAGAAAATAAAATACAATTAAACGAAATTGTAAAGCAAATTCACCCTAACTATTGTGATATTATTCGTGCAGGAGCATATAAACCAAGAACTTCTCCATATGATTTTCAAGGTTTAGAATTTGAAGGGCTTCAAATGTTAAATGATTTAAGAAAAAATCATTCTTTGTTGGTAGTGAGCGAAATTATGGATGTAGCTGATTTAGAATTATTTCTTGAAAATGTTGACATAATTCAAGTTGGAGCACGAAATATGCAAAACTTTTCTTTATTAAAAGCATTAGGGAAAACAAATAAGCCAATTTTACTTAAAAGAGGAATGGGCAATACGATTGAAGAGTGGTTATTATCCGCTGAATATATTTTAAAAGAAGGAAATAACCAAGTTATATTGTGTGAGCGGGGAATTCGTACATTTGAAAAAAGTACACGTACAACACTTGATTTAAGTGCGATACCCGTATTAAAGAATTTAACACATTTACCCGTTATTGTTGATCCTTCCCATGCATGTGGTAATTGGGAATATGTTGAACCGATGGCGATGGCAGCAATAGCGGCTGGAGCGGATGGAATTATGGTAGAAGTTCACAATCAGCCATTACTAGCAAAAAGTGATGGGGAGCAATCTTTAAAAATAGAACGTTATATCGCTTTGATTGAAAAATGTAAAAAGATTGCAAGTGCAATCGGAAAAGAAATGTTATGAAAGTAAAAGTATTTCCAAGTCAAATAACTCCTTTCTCAACGATAGATTTGCCACCATCTAAAAGTATTGCTCATCGAGCCATTATTTGTGCCTCTTTAGCAAATGGAATCAGCAAACTTGAAAATGTTGAATTGAGTGAAGATATTTTAGCAACAATAAATGCGATGAAACTGATTAATGCCAATCTTGTTTTAAAAGATCAATCTTTACTCATTGATGGATGTAAAAATCATTTAAAAAATACAACACATGAAATAAATTGCAAAGAAAGTGGATCAACTTTGCGTTTTTGTATTCCACTATTTGCTTTATTGAATCATAATAGTATCTTTATTGGAGAAGAATCTTTATTTAAGCGACCTCTTTTTATTTATCAAGAATTATTTCAATCTTTAGGTCTTATGTTTGTTTTGCATAAAAATTATTTAAGCATTCATGGGCCCTTAAAAGGTGGAAATTATAAAGTTAAAGGAAATATTAGTAGTCAATTTATAAGTGGCTTACTTTTTTCTTTGCCTTTATGTGAAGAAAACTCTATCTTAGAAATTACGGGGGATATTGAGTCTTACTCCTATATTTTATTAACCATTCATATTTTAAAATTATTTCAAATAAATATTGAATTAATCGACAAAAATAAGTTTTTTATTCAAGGAAAACAACAATATTATTCAAGAGATTTAACAATAGAAGGAGACTTTTCACAACTCGCTTACTTATCTTTATTAGCAATACTTAGTCAACCGATTACATTTAGAAATATTAATTTTAATTCTTTTCAAGGAGACAAAGTTTATTTGCATTTTTTAAAACAATTAAAAATTAAAGTAGAAGCAAAAGAAAATCAACTTACAATTTATCCAAGTGCAATTAAAGGCTGTGAGTTAAACATGAGTGATTGCCCGGATTTAGCTTTGGCTTTATGTGGAATAGGTATGTTTAGCCATGAAGAAATCATTTTGACAAATTGTCAAAGATTAAAATATAAAGAATCAAATCGCATTGAGTCTATTTTAACAGAATTTAAGAAATGGGGTGTAAATATTTCTTATCATGAAGGCAGTTTACATATTTCAAAAATCAAAGAGAAATATACATATCATAAAACATTGTCTTCTCATCATGATCATCGTGTTTTCATGACTTTATTTATTTGTGCAATTTGTGGTTTAAAGCCAGTTATAATAGAAGATGCAGAATGTGTTTATAAATCTTTTCCTTCGTTTTATGAAAAGATGAAACAAATCGGTGTTCAATTTGAATTTTTAAAATAAAAAGGTTGGAGCAAATCCAACCTTTTTGTATTATAAAGTTTATTTACTTTACGATTTCTCCAAATACTTCTCGTCCGCATCCTGCTGCATTTGATTCATCTGTATCAATATGCATTGCTAATGCAAATGATGGACTAACACGAACAACAACATCATCAAAGATAAGTGATCTTTGCTCAGTTTTAATTTTAACTTGAACAATTTCTTTATCCACAACATTTAATTCTTTTGCATCTTCTGGTGTGACATGAATGTGTCTTTTTGCAACAATTACACCTTTTTCAATGACAATTTCTCCGCAAGGACCGACTAATTTACAACCAGGAGTTCCTTCAATATCACCTGATTCTCGAATCGAAATAGCTACACCGATACTTCTTGCATCAGTAGCTGAAATTTCCACTTGAGTTTGTTTTCTAAAAGGACCTAAAATAGATACTCCTGGTAGACTTTTTTTGCTTCCAACAACTTCCACACGTTCTTCACAAGCAAATTGACCGGGTTGAGATAAATCTTTTTTAGGTGTTAAAGATGCGTTTTCTCCAAATAAAACTTTAAAATCTGCTTCCGATAAATGTACATGACGAGCAGACGTTTCTACGATAAATTTTTTACTCATATAGATACCTCCAATTTACGTTTTCTATTATACTCTTCTTTTTATCAATTAGCGATAAAAATTTATACCATTTGGTACAATTTTACATTCAAAATGATTATTTTTAATAAGCTTACCATCAACATTTAAATAAAAATCTTGTTGACTACGATAAACAATTTTTTTACATAATTGATGATGATAAAATTTATATTTATTAATTTTTCCACGCATTAATTGAATCAAGTAATAAGGAATGGTTAAGCGATTAATTTTTTGAGCAAACACATAATCCATATAGCCATCATTCATAATTGAATCGGGACAAATGCGAATGCCACCACCATATTGGCTTCCATTGCAAGCAGCAGTTATAAAACCTTTATGCTTTAAGAAGGGTTCGTCGTCTACACTAATTTCAAATTCATACCATTTAAATCGAAAAATAGTCACCATTAATGCCCAAAAATAACGAAAACTACCTTTTAACCTTTTGTATTTTTCAAAACGTAAAATGACATCAATGTCTATTCCAGAGCCAGCAATATTAATACACTTCATATCATTGACTTGGATATAATCGGTTAATGAAGGCTTATGACTTAATATAATTTCTAAAGCCTGAATTGGATTTTTTAAAGGAATATTTAATTTGCTAGCGATATCATTTCCTGATCCAGTTGGGATAATACCAATATTCCATTTTAATAAATTATCTAATCCATTGATGACTTCATTAATGGTTCCATCTCCACCAATAATGATGAGATTTCCACCATTTATTTGCTTCTTACTTAATTCTATTGCAATACGTAGAGGATCTTCATATTTTTGGGTTTCAAACAAAGTATATGGAACTTGTTTTTCTTCAAGTATTTGAATGATTTGCTGATATGAGTGGTTCTTTTTCTTTCGACCAGCTGCAGGATTTGCGATGACATAATACATTTCAAAACATTCCTTCCTGTATAAAAATAATTATATACTAAATCCTAAAAAAAAGAAATCATAAAAAAAACACAGTTTCCTGTGTTATTTTCTACGATAGGTTTCACACCACGCATCGCAATCAATTTTTACATCACTTGCTTTACAAAAACAATCGTGATTAAAGTAACAAGACAAATCATTACAACTAATCGCTGTTTCTACATCCGAATAAGAAGGAGCAATATCGCTTCCTAATTCATAACCAAATGAATCGGTCGGATGTTTTTTTTGATAACTACAACAAACTGCGTCATCATCTAATACAATACATTGCTTGTTACAAATACAAAAATTGTTGTGTTTACACTCTTTTTCATTGCACTTTAATTTGCTCATAAAAGGTTCCTCCTATGAGTTAATATGTGCAATCTATTTTTATTTATACGAAAAATTAAAAGATTCCAACAGGTTGATTGTTATCATCTAAATCCATTTTTAAGGCTGCTGGTTGTTTCGGAAGTCCTGGCATGGTCATAATGTTTCCTGTTAAACAAACCAAAAAGCCTGCACCAATTGAAGGTCTAAACTCTTTTACATGGATAGTAAAATCTTTTGGACATCCATATAGAGTTGGATCATCTGATAGTGAAGCGGGTGTTTTTGCCACACAAATCGCTAATTTATCCCAACCATTTTCTTTAAATGTTAGAATTTGTTTTTTAGCTAATTCACTGAATTCAACATCTTTTGCACCATAAACAATTCGAGCAATTTTTGTTACTTTTTCTTCAATTGAATCGGATAAATCATATAAAGGTTTATAGGTATTTTCTTCTTCGACTTTTTCTAAAACTTTCTTAGCTAAAGAGATTCCACCTTTTGATCCTTTCGCCCAAACATCACTTAATTCTATATCATATCCTTGTTCTTGACACCATTTTTTTAAAGCGTTGACTTCTTTTTTCGTATCTGTCGGAAATTTATTGATGGCTACAACAAAAGGAAGATGGAAAGCTTGGATGGTTTCAACATGCTTTTTAAGATTTTCCACACCTTTAAGTAAAGCTTGAATATTTTCTTTACTTAAATCATCTTTATTTACTCCACCATGCATTTTTAAAGCACGAATGGTAGCGACAACTACAACTGCTTTAGGTTGGATATTAGCCATTCTACATTTAATATCTAAGAATTTTTCGGCTCCTAAATCGGCACCAAAGCCTGCTTCTGTAACAACATAGTCAGCTAAGTGAATACCCATTTTAGTAGCAACAACTGAATTACAACCATGGGCAATATTGGCAAATGGACCGCCATGAATAATAACAGGACCGCCTTCTAAGGTTTGCACTAAATTTGGTTTAAAGGCATCTTTTAATAATAATGTGATAGCACCACCAATTTTTAAATCGCTAACTGTAATAGGCTTATGATGAATATTATATCCAACAACGATACGATCAATTCGCCGACGTAAATCTTTATAATCACTTGCTAGGCAAAAAACAGCCATAATTTCACTTGCAACGGTAATGTTAAAACCATCATTTCGTGCTACTCCATCTTTTGGTTCTCCTTGACCTACTTTGATGAAACGTAACGCACGATCGTTTAAGTCTAAACAACGTTTCCAAGTAATATTATTTAAGTCAAATTGAAGTTCGTTTCCTTGATAAATATGATTATCGATAAAAGCACTTATAGCATTATTAGCTGTTGTAATTGCATGAATATCTCCAGTGAAATGAAGATTGATTTCATCCATTGGCATGACTTGGGCATAGCCACCTCCAGCAGCTCCTCCTTTAATTCCCATTACAGGGCCTAAACTTGGCTCACGTAAAACAGCGACTACATTTTTCTTTAATGCAAATAAGGACTCTGCAAGACCGATACAAGTGGTTGTTTTTCCTTCTCCTGCTTTGGTTGGCGTAATGGCGGTAACTAAGATAACTTTTCCATTCTTACTTTCTTTGTTAAATACATTAAAATCAATTTTAGCTTTGTATTTTCCATAAGGTTCATAATTTTCTTCACTTAAATTTAATTTTTTAGCCACTTGTTTAATTGGCTTCATTTTTGTTTCTTGAGCAATTTCTAAATCTGATTTGTACATGGATTATCTCCTTTTCTTTTTCTTTGCTTTCTTTTTATTTTTTTTCTTTGGATTTTTACTTTTTTCTTCCTTTTTATCTTTCTCTTTAGGAAGAAATTCACTTATAAATATCGGTTGTTTTGGTTTAATCACATACCCATATACGATGGATAAAATGATGATAAGAGCTAAACCAGCAATCGAAAGTTTAAGTCCTTCTTTTAGCATTGGGGTATGATATGATAAACGATAAGTAGCATTTCCTTGTGGTGCGATAAACCCAATAAAGCCTCCATTCATTTTATAAATGCGTTGTGAATGGTTGTTTAATTGTAAAGACCACCCCTCATCATAAGGAACATTTAATACAACTATTTTATTTTTATCGTAATTAGTTGTAAAAGTGAAATAATTCGTATGGTATTCAATATTTTCAATTGGATTCTTTTTAAAAGTTTCTTGATTTTTGGTTATATTATCTTGATATTGATAATAAAGATTCATGCTAAGCATTGTTTCATTATAACCACTACCATTGGAACGATATAAACTATTTGGCCAAGTGTCTGACAAAAATTCAATGACAATTTTGTTAATCGGTTGATTTACATAAAAACCTCTTTCATATTTCCATTCATATTCTTCATTGGAGTAACTATGAGCATCCATATGAGCATCTTCTGTAACTAAGACATCATCATTATATAAACTAATTAAAACTTGTGGGCCCATTTTAAATGGAATATTAATGTAACATTTATTATCTTCAGTAGCGAGACTACAAACTTTTTGAGCATTTGGTTTTAATTCATAAATGAATTGATCTCCATGGAATCCAAAGTTTTCAAAACGTTTGTGGAAAAATTGTTCATTTTGAGGAAATTCTTTCATCATTCTTGAATAAGTGATTTCATCGGAACCGAAATTGATTTCTTTACGTTTTAAAGTCTTTGCATATTCATTTAAATCTTGTTTTCCTGCGTCAATATAGCAATTATGAGAATTGTAAGTTTGACTACAATCTTCTCTAAAACTTACCTTTTTATTCCATTGAGTATAACTCGTACGTAAATAAGAACGAGAATAACTTTCAACTTGTTTAAAATCTTTTTTAAAGTCATTAATGTCTTCCATATTAATGATTGGCATAACACTATAAAGTTCTTCATAAATAGAAGCAGAATAATTATGATAAACATGTCCACTTTGTGATAAATAAGAGACTTTATCCCATGGAATAAATTGATCAAAAGCAAAGCCGAGTTCAATAAAGTTTTCATTTTCATATACATCAAAATAATCATATGATTTTTTAAGTTTATATCCCCATGGTATATTGATTTGCTCATCGGTCAATAAATCAGGGAACTTTTCATCATTTGTATAAGTATCATTGTTTTTATCTCTTTTATCCACAATATAATATTTAATTCCAATGAATTGGTCTAAATAATATCTTTTTTCGTGATATCCCATTGACCATGAACCACCATAAGCCATTCTTGAACGATCAATGAATTCTTTTTGATTGAAATTATAAATGGAATTAAAAACAGAAGCGCCATTATAAGAAAAATCAGATGGTAAGTTAACATTATTACGAGTAGCTAAAATATTATAAATACGATAAAAATCTTTGTCTTCTTTTAAATCTTTGATAATGCGTTGCTGTTCTTTTTTCTTTTCAGGTCCACCGATGAAATATTGATAAGAGACATAACCTTTCATTTCAACAGTAACAATCGCACTCATAGCGACTTCACCAATAACCATTACAAAGATAATTTTCTTAAGCCATTCCCATTTAATATAACTAAAGCCAATAATCATCCATACGATAACCATATATAGGAATTGGAATACAATCGCATAAATTTTAAATTGATTTGTTAATCCATTATGACTATTAGAATAAGAGACAAAATAAATTCCTAAAGCCACATTGATTAAAAAGTTAATAAGAATATGTCTTTTTTTGATTTGATGGAAGTTATCAAAAGTACATAATATAAAAATTAAAGCAATAGTCGCGATAAATAATAACCAACGTCCATAAATTAATGTAAAGCCATGGAATAAATAAAATGAAAATGGAATTAGTGGCATTAAAATACAGCAAATAATCCCAAAAATTGTCCATGGTCTTTTGGTTTTAAACCCACGAATAATCGCTGGAATTAACATCATAATAATAGGCGTGGTAATAAATACACCACCGATACTATTATCTAAGGTATTGGTACTAAAAACAGTTGAACTCCACACATCTGTATTCATAAATAAAAATCCAGTGATGACATAACCAATGTTTTGCGTTGGAGTGACAACTTCTCCTATATTTAATTGGCGAGTTGGCCAAACAAACATATATTTTAAAAGACCCTTAATATTGCTAAAAGAGAAAAATTCTATTCCTTTTAAACTACTTAGTCTGTTTTCTTTAACCATTTAAAAAACGTCGGATCGTCATGTTACCATGTGACATGACTGAACCATGCGAACATTCAACTTGTTTATCGTAAGTGAGAATGAGGAACGCGGCAGTTGAAAACAAAACAAATATTATAATCTAAACCAATATATTATATGAGTAAAATAGAAATAAAGGATTTGTACCTTATCTTTGGTAACGAGAAGCAGAAAGCCCTCAAGATGTTGAAAAAAGATAAGAGTAAAGATCCACCGATGTATCTGGTGTTTTTTAAAGGACGTGATCAGGATGCCCTCAATGCTGCTTTCCGTGAGTTTTCCCAGAAACAGATTCAAAAAGCGAATAAGCCTTCCATTCATAAGCGTCTTGAAGCTTACCGGGCAATGATGCCAAAGAAGACGAAGGACAAAGTAAAGAACCGGCATCAGGAGCAGAGTCGATGAAAAAGAAAAGCGGCAAAACTCTGATGCAAAAATGGAAGAATAAAATCAGGGTCAGGCTGTCCGCTCTGGATAAAAAGAAACTGGTTCTTACAAATATCCCTTATGCTCTGGCTGCTTTCTATGCAGACCGGGCATTTTTTCTTTACCGGAACAGTCCGGGAGAAGATATGGGGAACAAACTTTTATATGCAATGGAACACGCAGACCGGATTTTTGCTGGTTTTGTGTTAAGCAATAACTGGAAAGATCTGCTAGCAGGTAT
>CAJJXN010000012.1 GCA_905197115.1 uncultured Bacillota bacterium
TTATTTGTTTTAAAAATTGCTAAGTCTTTCTTTACAATTCCAATTCATGTGGTATTAGTAATGCCATTGATCTATGTCTTAGATAAAAGAGGAATGCTCAAAAGTGAATTAAAAGAAGAGAAAGAAAATTAGTTTTTTACAAAAAAAGACAATTATTGTAAAATAAATATGGTATATGTATTGTAGGTGATACATATGGTAAAAGTTGAAATTTTTGATGAAGAGCATGAAAAAGATTTGCAAAAGAGAGTAAATGAGTTTATTCAAAATATTGCAGAAACGAATTTAATTGATATTAAATATCAAGTTCATGCATTTTTAGCCGCATCGAGTGAACAAATTTATTGTTATTCGGCCATGATTATTTTTAAAGTTTAAGGAGTGAAAGTATGTTAGAAAGTGTAAAAAATGAATTTATACGTCTCTTTGGAGAATTAAATGATGCTCGATTCTTTTTTTCGCCAGGAAGAGTGAATATTATTGGCGAACATATTGATTATAATGGTGGATATGTTATGCCATGCGCAATTAATTTAGGCACTTACTTTATTATTAAAAAAAATGATTTGATGAAAGTAAGAGCATATTCTATGCAATTTCCTTTACTAGGTATTTGTGAATTTGATGTAAAAGATGATAAAAAGAAAAAAGAGTGGACTGATTTTATTAAAGGTATAATTAAAATATTTGATATTCACTTTGGGTTTGATTTAGTTGTTTATGGAACAATACCACATAGTAGTGGATTGTCTTCAAGTGCATCTTTTTGTACAGGACTTGGATATGCTTTATCAACATTAAATCATCATTTAATTGAGGGAACGCAATTGGCTTTAATGTGTAAAAGAGTAGAAAATGAATTTATGGGAGTTAATTGTGGAATTATGGATCAATTTATCGTTTGTAACGGCAAAAAAGATCATGCTTTATTACTTAATTGTGATCAATTAACTTACGATGTAATTCCTTTTGATTTAAAAAATTATTCTTTAATTATTGCCAACACGAATAAAATAAGACAACTATCGGATTCAAAATATAACGAAAGAAAAAAAGAAAGTGAAGAAGCCTTACAAATTCTTCATGATAACGGGTATTCTTATGAAAATCTTTGCGATATTCGTGATGGATATGAAAAATATTTACCTTTATTTAAAGATGAAGTAATTGCAAGAAGATTTAAACATATTGTCAGTGAAAACTTAAGAACAATTCAAGCATCAGAAGCTTTAAAACAAGGAAATATTGAAGAGTTAGGTAAATTATTAACACAATCACATTTATCTTTGCAAAATGATTATGAAGTGAGTGGAATCGAACTAGACACAGTAGTGAATGCGTTTTTGGCGCAAAAAGATTGTGTAGGAGCAAGAATGACAGGAGCTGGATTTGGAGGATGTGCAATCGCTATTTTCCCAAAATCAAGATGCGAAGAAGTTAAAAAAGAAGTATATCAAATATATGTAGATAAAATCGGTTATGAACCAAGTTTTTATCAAGTGACGATCAATGATGGTGTAAAAGAAATAAAGTAGGTGAAAAAGATGGATTTAAAAAAATACCATGATGAGATGGTAAAAGAATTAGCAAATATTATTCAAATAAAATCAGTTTTGGATACTCCAGTAGAAAATGGGCCATTTGGAAAAGGAAATAAAGAGTGTTTAGAGTATGTATTGGATTTGTGTGCAAGATTAGGATTTAAAACCAAAAATTTAGATGGATATTGTGGATATGCTGAAGTGGGAGAAGGAAAAGAAATTTTTGCAATTATTTCTCATTTAGATGTGGTTCCAGAAGGAGAAGGATGGACTTATCCACCCTATAGTGCAACAATAGACAAAAATATAATGTATGGAAGAGGAACGTGGGATGATAAAGGACCAGCCATTGTTTCTATTTATACAATCAAAGCGTTGATGGATCAAAATTATCCATTTAATAAAAGAGTTCGTTTGATTTTTGGTTGTAATGAAGAAACCGGTTCTTTATGTGTAGAACATTATTTGAAAGAAGAAGGACAAATTACTTATGGTTTTACTCCAGATGCTGATTTTCCAGTAATTTATGGAGAAAAAACAATTAATAATATTACTCTTAAAGGAAAAGCTATCAATCAAGGCTCTTGTCAATTAAAATCTGTTCAAGCGGGCGATGCATTTAATGCAGTTATTTCCAAAGCTGAATTCGTTATCACATATGGTTGTGAAAAATGTAAAGAAGCATTCATAAAACAACTAGAAGAAGAATTTAATAATCACCCAGTTCAATGTAATTGTCAAATTATAAATGACGAAATTCATATGACTGTGATTGGAAAGGCGGCTCATGGTTCTTTACCTATGCTTGGGTTAAATGCTGCTTCTTATGGAATTTATATTTTAAATGCAGTAGGACTTCAAAATAGTTTTATTCAATGGTATGCCAAATACATTGATTTGGAATACAATGGAAAAAAATTAGGTTGTTTTGCAAATGATAAATTCGGTGATATTGCAGTAAATGTTGGAATTGTGACATATGAAAAAGATCAATACTTTGTGGGAATTAATTGTCGATTGCCTTTTAATACAACATCTTTAAATGTGGTAGAAGAGATGAAAAATACTTTAAAAGACGAAGAAGTAGATGTTACTTTAGAATATGATTCCCAAGGATTTTTATTCGATGAAAAATCTCCTATGATTCAAACCATGATGAAAGCATATCAAAAAGTGACGAATGATTTAGATTCTAAACCACTTTGCATTGCTGGAGGAACCTATGCACGACATTTTAATAATTGTGTAGGCTATGGTGCAAGTTTACCTTTCTCTCCAGAAGAAAATATTCATAGTGCAAACGAACGCTTGAAATTAGAAATCTTAGATATTTTACTCGAAATATATGTAGAAGCAGTAAAAGAACTTTTACAAATTCAAATTTAATAAAAAATGGCACTCAATTTGGGTGTCATTTTTCTTTAATTTCTTTGATTTCTTCATAGGAATTATATTTGTGATTTATAGAGAACATCAATCCACCATAAAGAATTAAAAAGTGTAAACAAGTAGTAATAATTAAAGGCCAATAAGAATCTAATTGATAAAAAGGATGTGCTAAAGCTTGAAGAAACGGTAAGTTGTAATCACAAAAAACACTATAAGCTAATCCTAAATATTCGCCAAGCAAAACAAAAACAAACAAAACAGGGTAAATGATATAATGTCTTGTTTTCACCATTTTACCGTTAAATTTCTTATATAAGAAATGAGCTAAAAAAATGGTGATTAAAGTTGAAACAAAAGAGAAATACCCCCATGAAAATAAAAACATAAGTAAAGCAGCGTTAATAAAACCAGCCAAAATGATTCCAAACAAACCACTATAATAATGTTGTTTTTTAATGTTTCCATAAGGTCTTTGCATTGCTGAATCAATCATAGTTTTTATTGGTAAGAAACATTCATGGTGAGCTTGCAACACAGAATCTTCAAAAATATATAATGGGGCATCGCTAGCCATATTGCGATTACAAATTGGGCATGTGTCACATCCATCAATTGAATTATTGTCGAGAATCTCAACCATTTTATCAATACAAGTTATAATTTCGTTGTCATTTGTTTTAAGTGGATTTAAATAGGAATCAACACTAAATGTCCCATATTTATTTTTTTCTAATGAAGGGCAAACTTCTTTAAGATGATATAGTTGCCGACTTATTTCATCACAAGTTTTTAAATTGACATTTCTGGGTATGTTAATAGATATCTTGATTAATCCATTCGTGTTTTTGATTGACACGAATCTTCTTTTATAAATTCCATAAGTGATTTTATTTGAAACTTTGAAATGGTATTTTAAAAAAAAGAGGTCTAAAATCGATTTTTCCAAATCTATCACCTTCATCCTATAAGTTATTTTATGCTTTTTTGAGAAATTTAACAACAAAATAATAAAGTGGTGTCAATTAGTAATAATCAACAACGATAAATATAACACAACAATTAAACTTTGGAAATAGTTTTTTATTCATTATTAAAAATACAAAAATACCAATATTGGAGATTGGCATGCTCTTTCATTATATAATGAACTGGGTAAAATTGGTAGAAATTAAATAATTTCTTAGTGTCGTAAAATAAAGTTACATGTGATACACCTCCTTTGTTGAAATCTAGTTTCTATACTCTATCTTTTATTAAAAAGATAGTGTATAATAATTTATTGAGGTGTTGTGTATGGGTTTATTTATAACGATTGAAGGTCCTGAAGGAAGTGGCAAAACAACGGTAGCCAAAATGATCACAGAAAGATTAAAAATGGAGGGTTATCCTGTTGTTTATACAAGAGAACCTGGAGGCGTTGAAATTGCTGAAAAGATTCGGGATATTATTTTAGATGTGAATAACACAAAATTAGATCCTCGAAGCGAAGCGTTATTGTATGCAGCAAGTCGTCGTCAACATTTAGTTGAAAAAGTGGAACCGGCTTTAGCTGAAGGGAAGATTATTATATGTGATCGCTTTATTGATAGTTCTTTAGCTTATCAAGGCCATGCGAGAGGACTTGGCATTGATGAAGTGTTTGAAATGAATATGTTCGCAATTAACAAACGTTTACCGGATTTGACAATTTTATTAGATATCGATCCACAAGAAGGTTTAAATCGAATCAATAAAAATCGCAGTGGTGAATTAAATCGTTTAGATTTAGAAAATTTATCTTTTCATCAAAAAGTACATGAAGGATATGAAATTTTAAAAACGAAATATGCAAAGCGTTTTAGTATTGTGGATGCCAATAAATCGAAAGAAGAAGTTTTTAAACAAGTTTTAGATCTTGTTTTAAAAATGTGTGAAGAAAAAAATATATGCAAACAATAAAATCTTATTTATTAGAAACACAACCCATAGTTTATCAAACGTTAAAAAATGCGTTTTTAAATCATAAAACATCCCATGCTTATATTATTAATGGCAGCAAAGGTTCACTTGTATTGCCCATTGCTGAATTAATTGCTCAAAGTTTAGTATGTCAACAAAAACAAGATGATGGATTGGCTTGTGAAACGTGTTTGGATTGTTTAAAGATTAAAGAAAACAACTATATTGACTATCTTTTTTTCAACGGAGAAGATTTAAAAAACGATCAAGTTTTAAGAATCCAAAAGGAATTCAATAAATCTGCTGTTGAAAAACAAAATATTAAAATTTATATTATTCATTTGATTGAAAAAGCGCCTATTTCATCCTTAAATAAATTATTAAAATTTATTGAGGAACCGAACTCAAATATTGTGGCTATTTTTACAACAAATTCTTTATCTTCTATTTTGCCAACCATCACTTCTCGTTGTCAAATTGTCACTTTGAAACAATTTGGGCATAAGGAATTAGTTCATAAAATGGTTGAGCAGGAAATTGAATTAGAAGATGCAAATATGATGGCAACAATGAGTAATGATGTGGAAGCAAATATCGCTTTAATTCATTCAAGTGAATATGTACAAGTAAAAGAATTGTTGAAAGAAAGTTTAAGAAAATTAAACGATAAAGGTGATTATTTTATTTATTATGTTCAAAGTAATGTGTTGCCTGTTTTGGATAAAATAAATAAAACAGAATTATATTTGGATTTATTAGAAACTTGTTTTTTTGAAACTATTTTTTGTAAACATCAACAAAGAGAAGCAAAATTTTTAAAAGAAGAGATTGCGAAAATGGTTTCAAGTTGTGAAAATGTAGATCAAAAAATTTTGGCTGTGATGTTAGCAAAACAAGAATTATTATCGAATGCAAATCAACAACTTGTCTTTGATAAATTGTTAATAACTTTAAATAGGCGGTGAGAAAATGAACGAAGAAAATAACTGTTTAAATGAACAAAAAGAAGAAATTGTTTATTCATATGTCGTGGGGGTTAGTTTTAAAAAAGCACTTCAAGTTTATTATTTTGGAACAAATGATGCAACATTAAAAATTGGTGATCATGTAGTCGTAGAAACAGCTCGAGGATTAGAACTTGGTTTAATTAAAGTGGGACTTAAAACACTGCAAGAAGTGAAACTAAAAGCAGAATTAAAACCTGTGTTAAGAATTGCGACCAAACAAGATGTAGATAAATATGCTGAAAATGAAATTTTGGCTCAAAAAGCGCATGAAATATGTTTGAGTTGCATAAGCCAACTTAATTTATCAATGCATTTAATTAGCAGCGAATACGTGCTTGACACGACAAAAGTAATCTTTACATATGTTAGTGATGATCGTGTAGATTTTCGTGAATTATTAAAATTATTAGCACAAAAGTTACGTTGTCGTATTGAACTTCGTCAAATTGGTGCAAGAGACCGCTCTAAAGCAGTTGGTGGAATTGGACCTTGTGGTTTACCTCTTTGTTGTAGTACTTTCTTGTCTGATTTTGAAGGAATCAGCATTAATATGGCGAAGAACCAGTTATTAGCTTTAAATATCCAAAAATTATCAGGACAATGTGGAAAATTAGTTTGTTGTTTAAAATACGAAGACGAATACTACACTAAATTAAAAGAAGGACTACCTAAATTAGGGCAAAGAGTAACATATAATCATCAAGAATATAAAGTGACCTCATTAAATGTATTATCTAGAATGATAAAACTAGATAACAAAGAAGAAAGTTTACTTTTAACCATTGATGAATTTTTAAAGAAAGATAAAAAATCCCATGAATAGACAACAAAGTTTTACAAATGATAAAGCATCTTTATATGTAATTGCAACGCCAATTGGAAATTTATCTGAAATAACTTTACGAATGCGTGAAACATTACAAATGGTGGATTATGTTTATTGTGAAGATACACGAATTAGTAGTATACTCTTAAAACATTTAAATATTAAAAAACTATTATTTAGTGCTTATGAGAATAAGGAATTAGAAGCAGCAAGTGAAATTATTGCTTATTTAAAACAAGATAAAACGATTGCTTTGATGAGTGATGCGGGATATCCGGGCATTTCTGATCCGGGGCAAAAAATTATTCAAAAAGTAATTGAAGAAAACTTTAATGTTGTAGTAATTAATGGACCAAGTGCCGTTATTCAAAGTGTAGTGGCTTCTGGATTTTCAACCGATCATTTTTATTTTTATGGTTTCTTAGATCCTAAAAGTGGAAAAAGAAAAACGCAGTTAACTTCTTTAAAAGATTTTGAGCATACGCTTGTATTTTATCAAAGTCCACATAAAGTAAAAGAATGCTTAATAGATCTTTTAGAAGTGTTTGGAAATCGAAAGATTTGTTTATGTAGAGAATTAACAAAGAAGTTTGAAGAATATATACGAGGAACAATACAAGAAATCTTACCTTTAGTTGATACATTAAAAGGTGAAATGGTATTAGTTGTCGAGGGAAAAAAGAAACAAAAAAAACAAATTGATCAAAGTGTTGTGGATTTAATTGAAGAAAAAATTGCTTGTGGAATGTCAAAAACACAAGCGATTAAAGAAGTTGCAAAAGAATTAGAGATATCAAAAAATGAATTATACAATTATTATCATGTAGGGGGATAAATCATGGAAAAGAAAAAAACATTTTATATTACAACGCCTATTTATTATCCAAGTGGCAATATGACCTTAGGAAATTCTTATACAACGGTGATTTGTGATGCAATGGCTCGTTATAAAAAGGAAAAAGGGTTTGATGTTTATTATTTAACAGGAACGGATGAACATGGTCAAAAAATTGAAAATAAAGCCAAGGAACAAAACATTACACCTTTAGAATTTGTGGATGAAATCGTTTTAAAAACACAAGAATTATGGAAGGAATTAAAAATTTCCAATGATGATTTTATTCGTACTACACAAAAACGTCATACAGATGTAGTTGAAAAAGTGTTTTCATATTTTTTAAATAAAGGCGATATTTATTTAGGACATTATGAAGGTTGGTATTGTCGGGAATGTGAAGCTTTCTTTACACAAACACAATTAGTAGATGGAAAATGTCCAGATTGTGGAAGAGAAGTGAAACTTCAAAAAGAAGAAGCTTATTTCTTTAAAATGTCAAAATATACGAATCAATTGTTAAAATACTATGAAGAACATCCTAATATGATTGTCCCTGAATCAAGAAAAACCGAAATGATAAATAATTTTATCAAACCAGGACTTGAAGATTTATGCGTATCAAGAACTTCTTTTGATTGGGGAGTAAAAATCAAAGAAAATCCAAAACATGTGGTATATGTTTGGATTGATGCTTTAGTAAATTATATTAGTGCTTTAGGATATTTAAGTGAGGACGATTCTTTATTTCAAAAATATTGGTTAAATGGAGATGAACGCGTACATGTTTTAGGAAAAGAAATTACTCGTTTCCACGTTATTTATTGGCCAATTATGTTGATGGCGTTAAATTTACCTTTACCTACTTATTTTTATAGTCATGGTTGGTTAATTATGAAAGATGGAAAAATGTCGAAGTCAAAAGGAAATGTTGTTTATCCATTACCTTTGAAGAATGCGTATGGAATTGATGCTTTGCGTTATTATTTACTTCGTGAAATTCCAATGTTTAGTGATGGGTTATTTACTCCAGAACAATTTGTAGAGCGTTATAATACGGATTTAGCGAATGACTTAGGTAATTTATCGCATCGTAGTTTATCCATGATAAATAAATATTATCAAGGAATGATTCCTGCTTATCATGGTTGTGTAACAGAATTTGATAAAGATTTAGAAGCAGCTAGTCAAAATGCAATTGAAAAGTTTTATTATCATATGGATCGTTTTGAAATCAATTTAGCAATTGAACAAATGATGAATTACGTTTCCAAAGCGAATAAATATATTGAAGATACAAAACCATGGGCGCTTGCAAAAGATGAAACAAAGCAACAAGAATTAGCTTCTGTAATGGTTCATTTAGCCAATGTTATTTATCAAGCAAGTGTTTTTATGCGTCCAATTTTAATTGAAAAAGCACCGATGATTTTAGAAATGTTACAAGTTCCAAAAAATTTACAAAATTATCAAAGTGCAGAACAATTTGGTGTTCTTCATTCCATTAAAATTTGTGAAAAGCCGACCCCTGCTTTTGTACGTTTGGATGCAAAAGTAGAAGTTGAGAAAATGAAAGAAATCATTTATCAACCAAAATAAGGAATGGAGGAAGAAAAAATGAAAGCAAGTAAAATGATGTTATCAACTTTAAAGGAAGCACCAAATGAAGCAATCATTTCAAGTCATATCTTATTGATTCGGGCTGGAATGATTCGTAAGTTAGTTGCTGGGGTATATAACTTTTTACCTCTTGGAATGAGAGTGCTACATAAAGTTGAAAATATTATTCGTGAAGAAATGGATGAAAGTGGTGCACAAGAAATTTTATCTAGTGCCATTCAGCCAAAAGAATTATGGGAACAATCAGGAAGATGGTTTAAATATGGTCCTGAATTAATGCGTTTTAAAGATCGCCATGATCGTGAATTTTGTTTGGGACCAACACACGAAGAAATTTTTACTGATTTAGTCAAAAATGAAGTGAAATCATATAAGTTATTACCTTTAAATATTTATCAAATTCAAACTAAGTATCGTGATGAATTACGTCCTCGTTTCGGTTTAATGAGAGGTCGTGAGTTTATTATGAAAGATGCTTATAGTTTTGACATGGATGATCAAGGGTTAGATTTATCTTATCGTCAAATGTATGAAACTTATCAAAGAATCTTTAATCGTCTACATTTAAATTATAAGATTGTTTTAGCGGATACAGGAGCCATTGGAGGCAGTGAATCGCATCAATTCATGGCTTTAAGTGAAGTGGGAGAAAGCAATATTATTTATTGTGATCATTGCCATTATGCAGCAGATGAAGAAAAAGCAGAAAGCAAAGAAGAAGCTTATAAAGCGGATGAGTTAGAAGAAGAAATCATAGAAGTAGAAACTTTGAACCAAAAATCAATTGAAGAAGTGAGTCGCTTTTTAAATGTTAGCACTAAAGATGTAGTAAAAACGATTATTTATCGAGCAAATAATGAAAATGTTGCTGTTTTGGTTCGAGGAGATCGTGAAGTGAATCCAATTAAAGTGTGCAACCTTTTAAAAATTGCCGAACATGAACTACAATTAGCCACTTATGATGAAATTAAAGAAAGTGGAAGTATAGAAGGGTTTGTTGGACCAGTAGGATTAAAAATCAAGATTTTAGTAGATCGTGAAGTTGCTTTAATGAAAAATATCATTGTCGGAGCCAATAAAAAAGATTATCATTTAAAAAATGTCAATTTTAATCGTGACTTTCAAGGAGAAGTAGGTTTTCTAAGAACTACTAAAGAAGGTGACATTTGCCCAATTTGTGGTGAAAAATTAAAAAGTCAACGAGGCATAGAAGTCGGTCAAATTTTTAAACTTAAAACAAAATATTCTGAAAGTTTAAATTGTACTTATTTAAATGATGAGGGCAAAAATATTCCAATGGTAATGGGATGTTATGGAATTGGAGTAACTCGTACTTTAGCCAGCATTGTTGAACAATATCATGATGAATATGGAATTGTTTGGCCATTAAATGTTGCTCCTTATCATGTCGTAATTATTCCAGTAAATTATCAAGATGAACAACAAAAAAGAGTGGCAGATGAATTATATACTTACTTTAAACAAAAACGAATAGAAGTGGTTTTAGATGACCGTAATAGTAAAGTAGGTGTTAAGTTTAAAGATTGGGAATTAATCGGTATTCCAATGATGATTACAGTAGGGAAACTTGCGTTTGAAAATAAAGTGGAATTCAAGTTCAGAAAAGATAATATTAAGATTGAAAAAACGATGGATGAAGTGAAAGAAATTGTTATTAAAACAATTGAAGAAGAAAATAAATAGGAAGTGTTTTTTATGAAGTATGATTATGATGTAATCGTTGTAGGAGGAGGGCATGCAGGAGTTGAGGCGGCTTTAGCGGCTGCAAGACTCTCTTTTCGTGTTGCCTTAGTTACATTAGATGAAAATAACATTGCGCAGACACCTTGTAATCCTTCAATTGGAGGACCAGCAAAAGGAGTTGTCGTACGTGAAATTGATGCTTTAGGCGGTCAAAGGGGGAAAACAACCGATCATACTTATTTACAAATGAAGATGCTAAATACAGCTAAAGGACCAGGTGTACAATGCTTAAGAGCACAAATTGATAAATTGCAATACCCAAAATATATGCAAAAAGTCATAAAAGAAAACGCTAATATCACAATTTTACAAACCATGGCTACAAAGTTATTGGTTAAAGATCACATTTGTTATGGGATAGTAAATGAAAATGATCAAGAAATAACGAGTAAAACAACGATTTTAACAACGGGCACTTATCTAGAAGCGTGTATATTAGTAGGACATGATATGAAAAATGAAGGTCCTGACCATCAACGCGCAGCGACTGGTCTTTCAAAACAATTAGCAGAGTTAGGGTTTCAAATATTGAGATTAAAAACAGGTACTCCTCCTCGTTTAAAGAAAGAAAGTATTGATTTTAATCAATGTGAAATTCAATTGGGAAGTTTAGGAGAATATGCTTTTAGTTATTCTACTAAAGAGTTTATTCCAATTGAAGAACAATGGCCTTGTTACCTTATTCATACAAAACCTTTAACGCATCAAATTATTCAAGATAATTTAAAAGAATCAGCAATGTATAGTGGCAATATAAAAGGAAGAGGACCACGTTATTGCCCTTCCATTGAAGATAAAATTGTTCGCTTTGCTGATAAAGAACGCCATCAATTATTTTTGGAACCCGAATCAGCATCAAATAACTCCATTTATTTACAAGGGTTTTCAACCTCTATGCCTCCTGCTATTCAAGAATTAATGGTGCATTCTTTGCCAGGATTAGAAAATGCAGAATTTTTAAAATATGCATATGCTATTGAATATGATGCCATTTATCCAACACAATTAAAATTATCGTTAGAAACGAAATTAATTCAAAATTTATTTACTGCAGGTCAAATTAATGGAACATCTGGTTATGAAGAAGCAGCTGGACAAGGATTAATTGCGGGAATAAATGCTTGCTTAAAAATTCAAAACAAAGAACCTTTAATTTTAAAAAGAAATGAATCTTATATTGGCCTAATGATTGATGATATTGTGACAAAAGGAACAGATGAGCCTTATCGACTATTAACTTCTCGATCAGAATATCGTTTATTGCTTCGTCATGATAATGCCGATATTCGCTTAAGAAAATATGGCTATGAAGTTGGATTAATTTCACAAGAAGAATATAATCAGTTCATTAGAAAGTTAGATCAAATTGAATCTTTAAAAGAAAAATTAATTCAAGTTAGATTAAAAGGAAATGAGCAAATAAAAGAGTATGCAAAGCAAAAGCAAATGAGTATCGAAAATCTTTCAACCTTGAGTGCATTTGAATTTATTAAACGCCCAGAAACGAAATTATTTGAAATTTTATCTTATCTTAATTTAGAAGATAATTATAATAAAGATGTAATTGAACAAGTTGAAATTCAAATAAAATATGAGGGATATATTAAAAAACAACAAAAGGATGCACAAGATTTAGAAAAAATGGAAAATTTCTTAATTCCAGAATCAATTGATTATGATAAAGTAGATCATTTAGCCTTAGAAGCAAGGCAAAAATTAAAAGAAATTCGTCCTTTAACGATTGGACAAGCAAGTCGGATTTCAGGAGTAAATCCGAGTGATATTACTGTTTTAATGGTTTATTTAAAACTTCGCTAAAGGAGAACTAATATGACAAAAAATGAATTTTATGATACTTTAGAAAATAATAATATCCTTTTGACCGATAAAATGAAAAAGCAATTTGACCAATACTATCAATTATTAAGTCAATATAATCAAGTTATGGATTTAACGAATGTAATTGAAGAAGAACAAGTCTATGAAAGACATTTTTATGATTCAATTTGTATTGCTTTTAATCATAATTTTAATGACTTAAAAGTTTGTGATGTAGGCTCAGGAGCGGGCTTTCCAGCAATTCCTTTAAAAATTGTGTTTCCTGAAATGGATTTAGTCATTATTGATTCTTTAAGTAAAAGAATGAATTTTTTGAAAGAAGTAATGCAAAATTTAGAATTAAAAAATGTGAAAATTGAAATTGCAAGAGTAGAGGATGTTGCCAATCAATATCGTGAATCTTTTGATATCGTAACAGCAAGAGCTGTAGCTCGCTTAAATGTATTATTGGAGTTATGTACTCCTTTAACAAAAGAAAAGGGATTATTTATTGCTTTAAAAGGTAAACAAGGGCCAATTGAATTAAAAGAGAGCCAACAAGCAATAAAAGAATTAAATGTTTGCCTACAAGAAGAAAGAAAATATGATGAGGGTATTAATTACTATTTTAAAAAAGAGAAAAAAACGAATCCAAAATATCCTCGAAAATTTGCTCAAATAAAAAAGAAACCTTTATAAAAAGCTTCTTAAGTTTATTCAAATCTCTCTATATTTAATAGTATAGAGATTTTTTTCGTTTAATTTTCATAGTTGATGAAGTAAAAACATTAAAATATCATTTATTTATTGTTAATTTTTTTGTATAATAGAATTCCGGGAAGTGATTTAGGTATGAAACCTGTTTTAATCTGTGTTGCCGGTGGCAGTGCATCTGGAAAGACGACTGTTGTAAATGAAATCATAGAAAAATTAAGTTCATCAAGTGTAGTTGTAATTAAACATGATGATTATTATAAAGATTTATCCGATATTACATTAGAAGAAAGATGTAAAGTAAATTATGACCATCCTTCTTCTTTAGATAATGAACTTTTATATACTCATTTAAATATGCTTTTAAATAAGCAAGCGATTAATAAGCCTACTTATGATTTTGTGCAACATAATCGAGCAGGTGAAATTGAAGTTGTAAAGCCTAAAAAAGTTATTATTTTGGAAGGAATATTAGTACTTGATGAAAAAAAGATTCGAGATTTAGCTGATATTAAAATTTTTGTTGAGTCAGATGATGATTTGCGTTTTATTCGACGTTTAAAAAGAGACATGGTTGAAAGAGGAAGAAGTTTAGATAGTATTATCAATCAATATTTAAGTACAGTAAAACCAATGTATCACAAATATATCAAGCCACAAAAAAAATATGCTGATATCATTATCCCAAATGATACGAAACATGATGTGGCAGTGGATGTAATTGTTTGTAAAATAAAAGATATTTTAGCTAATAATAAAGATCTACAATTAGAGAAAGCATAAACTCTAAAGTAGATCTTTTCTTTTATTTAAAATAATAAGTTAATTCATTTATATTTTTGATTCCATCGACATTTTTAATTATTTGGTCAAACCCATATAAAGCCTGAATAAAATCGACATTCGCTCCCTTAGCCGCTTGATAATCTTTTATTGTATCTCCAATATAAATAACATTTTTAAAATGATTTCTTTGCTTTACTAAAAGAATATTATCTTTTTTAGTTAATTTTGTATTTTCTGCGTTTTCAAAATCAACAAAGTAATCTTTTAAATTCGCTATTTCTAAAAATTTTTCGATATATCCTTTTAAGCAATTGCTTACGATACATAGTTTATACTTTTGAGATAAAATTTTTATGGTTTGTTTAAGTTGAGGATAAAGAAAAACATTTTCTTTGTTTAAATAAGATAATTGTAAACGGCAACACTTGGTAATGATTTCTTCTCCTATTATAGAGTCTTTTGGAAAGAATTTTTGGGCAATTTCTTTTACTGTATATCCCATGACATTTTGAATGTCCGATAAAGATAATTGAAGAGAAATATTGTTTTGTTGAAAAATTTGATTCCATGCATATGTAATTCCATTTGTTGCATCCCATAAAGTACCATCTAAATCAAAAATAAGGGCATCGTATTTTTTCATTTTGAAGGCTCCTTTCGATATCGTTTTATTTGAGCTTGAAAGTAAAATTCTTCGATAGAAAGATACTTTAACAATAAATCGCGAATGTTAATTTTATAATATTTATCTTTAAAAGAATGATTTAAAGAAGGATAATATTTTACTCTTTTTAAATAATCCGTTGTGATTACGTTGTATATTTTATTTGGTTGAATTAATTGGTTATCGATATAAATAGAAGTTACCATTTGATTTTTATAATAGATAATAACATTACTTGAAACATGTAATTTTCCCAAAAATTTCCCTCGAAATCCAGGACCATGACCATCTAATTGATTAACATTTTTATTGAATGATAAATTGATTGCATCTATGATATCTTTACCGGCGATTTTTGTTTTAATCAATAAAATAGGCGAGTTATTTACATTTAATAAATCTTGGTATGTAAATGAGCCTTTATGGATATGAGTAGATGCCATTCCACTATTAATCAAAGCAAAATCAGCTTTTTTTTCATTAAGCATACAATCAGCTAAAAAATTAGTTAAACTATTTTCTTGATAAATAGAAGTTTTTAAACCTAAAGAGGGCTGTAATAATTTTTGATTCAACTTTGATTGCAAAGATAGTGATTGTAACTGGATTTCATTTAATAAATCTTTATGATAATGATAGTTTTTCATTGAAATTTCTTTGGCTTGTATACATAATTGCTTATCTTTAAGTTCAACCTCTATTTGCCCTAAATAAGTTCCATTTACACCTACTTGATGAATATAGGTTTTATTTATTTTTTCTAAAGGTAAAAGAGTATGACTATGACCGCCGATAATTAAATGAATCGGCAAATCACTATTTGCAAGAATTTTGTCGTTACGATAGCCTAGATGGGATAATAAAATGACACAATCGTATTGATTTTGATGTTTTTCTATTTCGTTTTTTATAAGAGCATATGGTTCTTCACTATGAAAACCATATAAATGAAAATAGTCATTATAAGAAGGTGCAAATGGAGTTGCTCCAATAATTAAAAAGCGAATTTGATTGCATGTAATTAAAAAACTAGATTGAATATATTTTAAATCTTGATGATTTTTCTTTTTTAAATTTACGCTTAAAAATTTAACTTTTGATTTTTTAGCTAATTTTTCTACAATCGAAATAGAATTAAAACCTTCGTTGTTGCCGATAGAAATAGCATCATACTTGCATGATTCTAGTAAACTTAAACCATATTTTCCTTGACTGATGTAATTTTCTTTGCATGAAAAATCGATGAAATCACCTGCATCTAATAATAATGAATTTTGCTTGCGATGACTTTTTAAATAACTTGCGATTTTCGCTAGATTATTGTATTGACTATGAATATCATTTGTATGAAAAATTTGAACTTTTGACATTTTCTCACCTTCTTTAAAAAAACAGGAAATAAATTCCTGTTTAACAAAATTAATGGTTAATTATACGATAGGCGCTACAAAGCTCATAGTTGTCTTTTGTGAACTTAGTTTTGGCCACTTTATATAATTTTTTGTTTTTGCTATAAGCGAAGCAACTACTTCCACTTCCAGACATACCAACAACTTCAAATCCAATTTCTTTTAAAGAATCTAAAATAGGTAGAATATCTTTATTTAAAGAAGTTGCTGTTTCAATTAAACTATTTCCTACATGTTTCGAAAGTAAAGCGATATCGTTTTCTTTCATTGCTCTTTCTACTTTATTAATATTCGGATGATTTAAATTTTCTTCGTTTAATTGGGCAAATACTTCTTTTGTGTCATTGCCACTTTTTGGCTTCACAACGAAAAGTTTTCCTTTTATTTTACATTCAAAAGGTTTTACTTCTTCTCCGGTTTTCTTTACTCGACTTGGCAAAGTATATAGTTGATAAGGAGCATCTGAAGAGATTGGTTTAATAAAATTAATTAGTTGGATTGGCGTCATATTTAATTTGAATTTTTTGTTTAATAAAGAAAGAATGGTAGCTGCATTGCTACTGCCTCCTCCTAAACCTGATTGTTGTGGAATTCTTTTTAAAATAAAGATTTCACAGCCAAAATCTAATTTAAATTGTTCTTTTACTTTTTTAATAACTTTTACGATTAAATTAGAATCATCGAGAGGAAGGTTTGTATCGTTAGATACTACTTTAATTTCCCCTGTTTGATTCCATTTAATTTTAATTTTATCATGAAGTTTAATCGATACATTCACCATATCTAATTCATGATAACCATTTGTCAATTTTTTGATTACATTTAATGCCATGTTAATTTTTGCATAACTTTTTTCTTTCATAAATTTATCACCTAAGGTTATTATAGCAGCAAATTGTTTTTTTTACATAATAATGTTAAAATATTTATAATTTTAAAGAAAAAGGTGATGAAATGAAACCAATTGTTTTGATAGAAATAATATTTGCCTTGTTATTTTTATATCGCAGTGTTTTATCTTTTTTGATTTTAATACACAAAAAACAAATCATAGATGAACAAAGCTATATTTATTTAATGTATCTAACCTTTGTGTGTTTAATTGTCGCTTTAACTAAAAATGTAATTGTGGGCTATGTTGGAGTTTGTTTAACTCCACTTGTTTTAATCATTTATTTTTTAATAATTAAAAAGCGCGTTTATTGGATTGTCAATGGAATGGAAACCAATTTATCAAGTTATGGGAATGCTTTAATTGAAATGGATGAAAAATATAAAGACGGTTATTACATGAAAAATCGTGTTTTAATGCGTAAAGTTGAAGGAAAGATTGAGGTAAAATTTGAAAATGTCTCTTTAGAAGAAAAAGAAAAAATTTTACATTTATTTAAAAGTGTTGCCAAACAACATGCAAAAGGATTTAATGGGAGACAATTCATTTATTTGTTGCTTAATTTGGGTGTGTTTATTTTAGCTGTTGCTTTTTTTGTGGTTTCTTTATAAAAAATAAAATAATAAATATATAAAAATATATATTTATTCGAAAAGAACTGCTATAATTTATAGAAGGAGTGATCCGCATGCTTAAAAAAATTCGAAATGAAAAAATAAAAATTGTTTTGATCTTTTTATTTGATATTTTGCTTGGAATAGGGCTTTCATTATTTATTTTTATAAGAGGCATTACCCCAAAGTATGATTTATATATTTTACTTGGTTATTTTATTTTAGTTTGCCTTCAAAGCTTTTTTAATATTTTAAGTTTTAATAAAAAAATAGAAAATTTCTTAATTCGCACAGATATTAATATTTCTTCTATTTTTGGTAATGAAATGAGTTCTATTTTTGAATTCGGAAGTGTTTCGATGCTTGTTTATAATGAAGAGGATGAAATTATTTGGACTAATTCGACCTCCATGTTTAAAAAATCAAGTGTCGTTGGGAAAAATATTTATACCTTAATTCCCAATATGGATACTATTTTGGAAGAGAATTTAAAAACAGATATTACAACAATGATTGATGGGAAAAAATTTCTTGTTAATATTAATAAAGGATTGCATGTCATTTATTTAAAAGATATTACAATTGAAGATATGCAAAGAACTTTAATAGATGAAGGGGCTCCTTTTATTGGCTATATTATGATTGATAATTATCAAGATTCTATGATTATTTATAATGAAGCTGATTTTATGATTCATGCTACAAATGTTAAAAATAAAATTATGGAATGGGCAACTGCAAATCATTTATTTATTCGTTCTTGTAGTGTTGACACTTTTATTATTATGGGAGAAGAAAGAGATTATCGTAAGTTAAAAGAAGATAATTTTTCATTATTAGATGATATTCGTACTTTGATGGAAAAAGAAGAAAATGCCTTAACGATTAGTATTGGAATCGGTAAAGGACAAGCAAGTATTTTGCGCTTAAGTGAATTATCTTACACTGCTTTAAATATGGCTTTGAGTCGTGGAGGAAATCAAGTAATTGTCAATGTCTTTGGCAAAGCAACCGAATATTATGGTGCGAAAAGTGAAGTGAAACAAGGCCGTTCGCATGTTCGTGGTAGAGTTTTGGCCACAGCAATTGCCAATTTAATAGAAGATAGCAAAAGTGTTTTCATTATGGGACATAAAAACATGGACTTTGATGCCATTGGGGCTTCTCTTGGAATGTATACTTTATGTAAAAGTTTAAAGAAACCTGCTTACATAATTTATGAGGATGATTTAATTGAGCATCAAGCTAAAAGAGCGTTTAAACAAACGTTTACGCAAACTGAAATTGCTAAAATGACGCTTACACCAGCAAAATCTGTGGGTTTAATTGAAGATGATTCTTTAATCATTGTGGTGGATACACATCGTCCGATGTCAACGATGCAGCCAAAATTATTAGAATTGTGTCAAAATATTTGTGTGATTGATCACCATCGAAAATCGGATCAATTTATTGAAAATCCAATCTTTTCATATCATGAGCCACAATCAAGTTCAGCAAGTGAATTAGTGACAGAAATTTTATTTTATCAAGATGAAAAAATTAAGGTTCCTACGGAGATTGCTAACTTTTTGCTTTCTGGAATTTGTTTAGATACGAAGTTCTTTAATTCAAACACAAGTTCAAAAACTTTTGAAATGAGTATGATTTTAAAAACTTATAATGCGAATGTGGAAGAAGTTAGCGAGTTCTTTAAAGAAGAATATGAAGAAAAAATGTTATTAAATAGTATTATCAATAGCAGTGTGCCTGTAAGAACAGGAATCATTGTTGCCTCAGTGAATGAAGAATACATTGTAACAAGAACCGTATTAGCGAAAGCGGCTGAAGAAATTTTAAATACACGCGATGTAATTGCTGCTTTTGTTGTAGGTAGAACAACGGATAAACAAGTAAGTATTAGTGCTCGTTCTACATCTAATTTTAATGTTCAAATATTAATGGAAAAAATGGGTGGTGGAGGTCACTTTAGCGCTTCAGCTACTCAAATTAATAACGTAAATATGTATACCGTCATTGATGAATTAAAAGAAAATATTGATGTGTATATTCGTGATGGAAAAATTTAAGGAGGAATTAAAATGAAAGTAATTTTACAAAAAGATGTGAAAGGTCTTGGAAAGAAAAATGATATTGTGGAAGTATCGGATGGATATGCGAACAATTTTTTGATTAAAAAAGGATTAGCTATTGCACAAAACAAAGGGGCTTTGCAAGATTTAAATCGTTTAAAAGAAGAAGAAAGAAAATTAGATATCTTAAATCGTGAACAAGCACTTCAGTTAAAAGATAAATTAAGTAAAATTGAGGTTGTATTTGTGGAAAATGCAGGAAAAGAAGGGAAACTTCATCATGCAGTTACCGCTAAGATGATTGAAGATGAACTAAAAGCAAAGTTTAATGTTGAAATCGACAAACGAAATATTCGTAATTTTGCTCCTCTTAAAGCAATTGGCGAAGCAGTGTTTGACATTGTTTTATATAAGGATATTACGGCAAAACTTCACATTTTGATCAAAGAAAACAAATAAGAGAGGGGGAAAACTATTATGGAATTACCAAATAGTTTAGATGCTGAAAAACAAGTCTTAGCAAATATGATTTTTTCAAAGGATGCATTGATTGAAACAGCTACACGGCTAAAACCCGAGGATTTTTACTATGAAAAAAATCAAATCATATTTACTACTTTAATGAAAATTTTTAATGAAAATAAAGCAAAAATTGAACCTTCTGTTTTAATTGATCGTTTAGCAGTAGATAATAATTTAGAAAAAATTGGGGATGCAGCTTATATTATTGAATTGTGTGAATCTTTTATCGATATTAGTAATAGCAAGTATTATATTAATACGGTGGAAGAGAGATCTATTTTACGTAAATTAATATTACTTAGTAATGATGTGGTTACAAATTGGAAAACAGAAGTAGATGGAAATATTTCGGATTATGTAAATAAAATTGAGCGTTTAACTTTAGATATTACAAAAACACGACGTGTTGAAAATTTTGTAAAAATGGATGCAGCTTTAAATCAATATAAATTAAGGACTCAAAATATATTAAATGGAAATGTAGGAATGGAAGGTACAAAAACAGGTATTCCTACTTTAGATCGTTTAACTTTAGGATTTCATCCAGGTGATTTAGTCATTTTAGCCGCTCGTCCTAGTGTAGGAAAATCAGCTTTAGCTTTAAATTTATTAGTAAACGGAACACGATTAAGTAATAAAGTAGGTGTTATGTTTTCTTTAGAAATGGGTGTTGATCAATTAATTAATCGGATGCTCTCAGCTGCAAGTGGAGTAAATGTTCGAAAAATTCAAACGGCGGCTTTTTCTAGAGAAGAAGAATTGCGCGTAAGTAAAGCGATTCGCGATTTACAAGAAATGAAAATTTTTATTGATGAAACACCGGCTATAAAAGTCATTGAAATGCGTGCGAAATTACAAAAATTACAAGCATCTTATGGCGATATTGGTTTAATTGTAGTCGATTATATCGGTTTAATTTCACCTGACTTTCGATCCAAAAAAGATAATCGTTCTTTAGAATTGGGAGAAATATCAGCTGCATTAAAAGCGATGGCGCGCGATTTTAAGACACCAATTCTTGTATTATCTCAATTAAATCGGGGAGTTGATGCGAGAAAAGATAAAGTACCTCTTCTATCTGATTTACGTGAATCAGGAGCGATTGAACAAGATGCAGATATTGTTTTATTTATTCATCGAGATGATTATGGAAAACAAAACGAGGGAGAAAAGCCATCATCTGAAGCAGAATCCATTAGTGAAACTCAATTAATTGTAGCAAAACATCGAAATGGTGCATTAGCCACAATTGACTTATTATTTTATAAACACATCGGTAAATTTTTTGAGGTGGATAAAGAAAAGAATACAGTTATTACAGGAGAACGGTAAAAATGAAATATGTTGTTTTATCGAGCGGTTCTAAAGGAAATAGTACCGCTCTTATTAATGATAGAAATGAAATATTATTAATTGATTGTGGACTCAGTTTAAAAGAGTTAAATAAAAGATTTGAACAAGCAGATCTTTCAATGAATCAAATTAAAGCCGTCATCATCACTCATATGCACAAAGATCATTGTGCTTGTATGCGAGCTTTTCCATCAAATATCATTTATGCGCATAAAGATTCATTGCTTTCAATTCCAAAATCGAATCAATTAGAGGATTATTCATTTGTTGAAATACTAGACTTTAAATTGCTGATTTTACCAATGTCGCATGATATTGAAGGAACAATTGGCTTTTTAATCACTTATAAAGATGAAAAAATGGCTTATTTAACGGATACTGGTTACGTTCATGTTCAACTTCAAAGATTAATTAATAATTGTGAGTATTATGTGATTGAAAGCAATCATGATCCCCGGATGTTAATGCTTTCCAATCGACCTCTTTATTTAAAACAAAGAATTTTATCGATAAAAGGGCATTTATCTAATCAAGATTGTGCACTTACGATTGCGAATGTAATGGGTCCGAATACGAAAGAAATTTGTTTATTACATCGAAGTTTAGAAACCAATACTGAAGAGTTAATGCTACAAACCTTTTATTCGGTTATGAAACATAAAGAAATAGATGTACAACATATACTTATAAAAATAGCAAAACAAGATTGCTTTATTAAAGGTGGGGTTGAGTATGAATCACAAATCTAAAAATAGACAACCAAAAGTAGGTCTTGTTTTAGGCGGTGGTGGCGCTAAAGGTGCCTATCAAGCAGGCGTATTAAAAGCTTTAAAAGAAGCCAATATTTTATCTTATGTCACACATGTTTCAGCAAATTCAATTGGTTCTATCAACGCTTTAATGGTTGTAGATGAAGATATTGAAGCTTGCGAGCAAATTTGGCGAACGATTAGTAAAAAAGATGCATTAAAATTGAAATCTAAATCTGAAAAAGGTGGAATTTTTTCTAGAAATGGATTGATAAAAATCTTAGAAGAAAACGTTAATTTCGAGCATATTTCGCAAGCAGAACGACAACTATATATTACAGCATACAATAAAGACAAACAAAAAATAGAATTCTTTTTAGCCAATGGAAAGTCAAAACAAGATATTTTATCTTATGTTTTAGCGAGTTCAGCAATTCCTTATGTATATGCACCAGTTAAAATTGGTGATTACTATTATAGTGATGGTTTTAAAGAAAATGTACCAGTGAGAGTTTTAAAAAATGCAGGATGTGATGTTATCATTATTATTGGTTTACGTCCTGAATATCATCCTTCTCCAGAAGAATTAGAAGGAATATCCGTGATAGACTTTACTCCTCCTTATCAATTAGGAAATAATCGGTTTGACGCCTTAGATTTTAAACCCACAAACATTGAATTTCGCATAAAAAATGGTTATTTAACAGCAAAAAAGATATTAGATAACATAAAGGATGATCCTAAAAATCCGTTTTATGAAAAAAGTGCGATTAAACGTGTTTTATCAAGATTATTTAAATCAAAAATTATTTATAATGCATATCCAAATTATTATTACCGACTTGATCATTTTGATGTAGTAGGTTCCTTAAATACAGAAAAAACATCCGCAAAAGATGAGATTTTAGACATTATTGAAAGTCAAGATTAAATCATCTCGTCTTTTTTTTTATTTTATGGTATGATATTTGTGCAAGGTGAACAAAATATGAAAGAATTAAAAGCTTATATACAAATAGCCGATTTACAATTCAAAGAAAGTATTGAACAATTATTGCAATCACGATTTGACCATAAAGTAGATTTTAATTGGAATCAAAATATCGCGCAAATGGTGGTTTATGATTGTGAAAGTTTTTTTTATGTATTAAAGCAAGCCATTTTAATGATGATTAGTGATTTTTCAATGTCTATTTCCGCATTAATTGTACCTAAATTTGATTATTTATTTCTTGATTATTTAAATCAAGTCCACAATAATGTGGTTACTGCATACGATTTGTTTTTAAAAAATTATGCAAGTATAAAAACAAAAAAAGATATGCAATATTTATTAAAAAACATAAAAAAAGAATATTTAGAAACAGCGAATGCCTTTTTAAAATGTAATATGAATGCTTGTGAAGCAGCTAAAGTTTTATATTTACATCGAAATTCTTTTAATTATCGTCTAAATCAATTTCATTATACGAGTGGAATGGATATAAAGGATTTTGATACAGCCATTTTCGTAAAACTTTTACTTTCTACTTATGACTTTTAAATTTGTGCAATGTGAACAAATACAAAAAAACTTATTTATTATATAATAAACTTAACGAAAAAGGAGATTAATTATGGCAACATTAAAATTTAAAGATTTAAATAAAATTTATGACAATAAAGTCCAAGCTGTTTTTGATTTCAACTTAGATGTTGATGACCATGAATTTATTGTATTTGTTGGTCCTTCTGGATGTGGAAAAACAACTACATTACGTATGGTAGCTGGACTTGAAGAAATTACAAGTGGAGAATTATATATTAATAATCGTTTAGTAAATGATATTGCTCCAAAAGATCGTGATATTGCGATGGTATTCCAAAGTTATGCTCTATATCCACATATGACTGTTTATGATAACATGGCTTTTGGTTTAAAACTTCGTAAAATTCCTAAAGAAGAAATTGAAAGACGTGTCAATGAAGCAGCTGCTATTTTAGGTCTTGAACCTTATTTAAATAGAAGACCTAAAGCTTTATCTGGGGGACAAAGACAACGTGTTGCATTAGGTAGAGCGATTGTTCGTAATCCTAAAGTATTCTTAATGGATGAACCTTTATCTAACCTTGATGCTAAATTACGTGTACAAATGAGATCTGAAATTATTAAGATTCATGAAAGAGTTGGGGCAACTACGATTTACGTTACCCACGACCAAACAGAAGCTATGACAATGGCAACGCGAATTGTTGTTATGAAAGATGGTTATGTACAACAAATTGGCACACCAAAAGAAGTATATAATCATCCAGCGAATATCTTTGTAGGCGGATTTATTGGTTCACCTGCAATGAATTTCTTAAAAGGTAAATATATCGATGATTGTTTTGTTATCGAAGGTACGAAAACCGAAAGAACTATTAAAATTCATATTCCAGAAAAATTAAGACCAAATATCCAAGGATATGAAAATGATAATGTAATTTTAGGTATTCGTCCAGAAGATATTCACATTAATGGAGAAGTGGTTCAAAAATATCCATTATCTGCTACAGAAGTTGAATGTGATGTTGTCGAATTATTAGGTCATGAATTAATCGTTTATGGTTATATGAATGGTCAACGTATTATTGTTAAAACTTCAGCAAACAATGATATTCAAGTTCACGATAAAATTTTATTCACATTTGATATGAATAAAGTTCACTTCTTTGATCCAGCAACAACAGAAGTTTTAGTTGCTAGAAAAGAAAGAATTGGTTTAAAACAAAACCAAGAAAACGAAAAAGAAGTAAAAGAAGAAAAGTAAGCAAACAAAGGCAATCGTAATAAATTGCCTTTTTTTAAGGAAAAGGGATAAATATGGCTGTTTTAAGTGTAAATGATTTATGTAAAAGTTATGGTGATAAAGATATTTTATCACATGTTACTTTTTCTATCAATAAAAACGATAAAGCAGCAATTATTGGTGATAATGGCGAAGGGAAAACAACTTTATTAAAAATTTTAACAAAACAATTACAACCTGATAAAGGAAATGTTTATTTTGAACCAAAGACAACCATTGGTTATTTATCACAAGAAGTTATTAGTAATTTGAATAATACACTATTTGAAGAGATGGAACTCGCTTTTGAGGAAATTAAAAGAATTGAAAAAGAAATGGAGTCATTGATACAAAAAATATCCATTGAACAAAAAGATGAAGATGTCCAACGTTATTCTTATTTAGAAGAACAATTTCAAATAAAAGGTGGGTATGATTATCGTTATCAAATAGAGTCTTTATTAAATAAATTTGGATTTAACTCTTCCTATTATCAAAGAGTAATTCGCACCTTTTCGGGAGGAGAAAAAACACGTGCTAGCTTTGTCAAGTTATTATTAAGACAGCCCAATGTTTTATTATTAGATGAGCCCACTAACCATTTAGATTTAGTGATGATTGAGTGGTTAGAAAAATATCTTAAAAGTTATCCTGGAACAGTTTTAATTGTGACACACGATCGAGTTTTTGTCGATAATTTGGTTAATAAAATCATTGAAATAGAAAATCATCAATGTTGTGTATATCCGGGAAATTATACGTATTATAGTAAAGAAAAAATATTACGTTATGAACAACAATTAAAGCAATATAATTTACAAGAAAAAGAAATAAAACGTTATGAAATGCTGATTCGAAAGTTTAGACCAAAACCTACCAAAACAGCTTTTGCTGCTTCGCTAGAATTAAAACTAAAGAAGATGGAAAAGATTGAAAAACCAAAGAATCATAAAAAGACGATTAAAACAAATTTTAAATCTGATTTGCAACACAGAGTATTAATGCATACAATTAAAGAATTAACTTTTGGGTATGATCAAGCACTCACAAAACCTTTAACTTTAGATATATATAATCAAGATAAGATATGCATTATGGGTCAAAATGGAAGCGGAAAAACGACGCTTATACAATGTTTGATGAATAATGCCCATAAAATAAGTGGGGAAAATTACGATGTACGTGATATTAAATATTTTTATTTTGATCAAAATCAAGAAATTTTAAATCCAAGTCTCACCTTGTTTGATACGATTCAAAATGAATTTCCTTTAATGACAAATACAGAAGTGAGAACTTATTTAGGCAGATTTTTATTTGTTGAAGATGAAGTCTTTAAAAAAGTGGAAAACTTAAGTGGTGGCGAAAAAATGCGTTTAATATTTGCTTTGATTTCTTTAAGAAATTATCAAGTATTATATTTAGACGAGCCAACCAATCATTTAGATTTTTCTACTAAGCAAGTTATTGCCGATATTTTAGAAGATTATCAAGGAACCATTATAATGGTAAGCCATGATCGTTATTTTATTAATCGTGTTGCAAATAAAATAATTTATTTGCAAAATCAAGAATTTATCATTGAAGAAGGTAATTATGAGCATTTCTTAACCTTACATAAAATTGAAAATAATCGTTTTAGTTTTGCGATTAAAGCAAATGAAAAGATAAAAAAAGAAATAAAGGAAGTTGCTATAAAGAAAAAAAGTTCTAAAAAAGACATTGAAAAAATTGAAAAAGAAATTCTAAAAAAAGAAGAAGCACTCAATTTATTACAAGAAAAGATGAATGATGAAGAGGGCCAATATGATTGGCTACAATATCGTCAAATGGAAGAGGAAGTACAACAAATTGAATTAGAATTACATGATTTATTAATAAAACTTGAAAATCAAGAAGAATAAGGTTTCTTTTTGATTAAAAATATAATATAATGATATAGAAAATTCAATGAGGTGAAACAAAATGGTTGAATCAGAAAAAATTTTATTAACAAAAAAAGGTGTCGAAGAATTACAAGAAGAATTTAGAAATTTAATTGATGTAGTTCGTCCAAATGTTATTAAAGATTTACAAGAAGCAAGAGCTCAAGGAGACTTATCAGAAAACGCAGATTATGATGCAGCAAGAGCTCGTCAAGCTGAAGTGGAAGCAAGAATCAAACAAATTGAACATATTTTAGCAAATGTTACAATTATTGATGATAAAAAGGGAAAAACACAAAAGAAAATTCATGTTGGATCTACAGTAACTTATTTAGATTTATCCGATAATGAAGAATATACTTACACAATCGTTGGTTCTGTAGAAGCAGATCCATTAAATGGTAAGATTTCAAATGAATCAGCATTAGGTGTTGCTTTAATTGGTAAAGATGCTTCTTCACGCGAAATTGAAGTATTGAGTGAAGTTCCATATAAAGTAATTATTAAATCCTTTAACTAAAAGACATTTTTTAAATAACCACTACTATTATTACTGGAGGGATTCGTTATGAAGGTAATTATAGGAGTGGTTATTTTTGTTTTTACAGTTATTTCAGGATTACAAGCACTTGAAAGAAAAAATGCAGCTTATTATCAATCACTAAATGAAAGTTTAAAACAATCTCAAGATTCTTATTTTAAAGAGGAAGAGGTAGAAGTAACTTTGTCTGGAAATATTAAAAATCCAGGAATTTATACGATTCAAGCGGGAGATTTTTTAGAAAGTGTGATTGAAATGGCGGGTGGTTGTTTAGAAGATACAGATTATGAAGCTTTTAACTATTATTTAGTCATAACTGCTAAAGTAAATTTATATATACCAAAAATATCTGATAATAAAAAAGTGTCTTTAAATTCTTCTACAAAAGAAGAACTCAAAACATTACCATCTGTTGGCATCACATTAGCAAATCGAATTATACAATATCGATTAGAAGTAGGCGGTTTTTCTTATTTAGAACAAATTATGGAAGTGAATGGAATTGGCAATAATATTTTTCAAAGCATTAAAGATTTAATTATTTTATGAAAGGCTTTTATTTCACCTTTTTTGTTGCAAGTTGTTTCAGTATTTTATGGAACAATACAAAAGATGTTATATGGTTTGGATTGTTTATTTTATTTGCTTTGAGTGTTTATAAAAAAACGGGCAAAAGACCGATTGTTTTTATGTTTTTCTGCTTTGTTTTTTTTCTTTTTTATAAAACGAATTCACCCTATTTTGCTAGTAAAATCTATCAAGAATATGAGGTAAAAGTACAAGAGGCAAAAGAAAATTATTGCCTTGTAAGTGATAAGAAACATATGTATTTGTTTTATAACAATGAAGTTTCATACGCTAAAAATGATGTATTAACTTTTGAAGCCAATTTAACTGAAATACCTAAAGATTCTAATTTGTATGGATTTGAATTTAAAGATTTTTTAAAAAAGAAAAGAGTTTTTTACCAATTTGAAAATGTAAATAATTTAAAAAAAATTGATTCTAAAATATCGTTATCGACCAAGATAAAAATAAATCTTACTCATAACTTAAAAAATGAAACGAAAAAGTTTGTTTCTATGTTATTGTTGAATGAAAATAATATAGATGAAATTGCTTATAATAATTTATTACAAATTAATGCTTTACATTTATTTGTCGTTTCAGGATTTCATATTTTATTTTTATATAAATTATTGAATTTTGTTTTTTCGTTCTTTTTAAAAGATAAAGCGTTTATATTCAGTTTAATTGTATTATGTTTTTATTTGTTTTTGTTAGAATTTTCAATTAGTGCTACTCGTGCATTTTTATGTTTGCTTTTTTCAAAATTAGATATGAAAAAGAAAGGGAACTCTTTAGATTATTTAAGTATAAGTGGAATAATATTACTATTTATTGAACCATTAACCATATTTAATTTGTCTTTTATAATGAGTTATTCGCTAACTTTTGTTTTATTGCTTTCTAAATTTATATTTAAGAATAAAACGATTGTTCAAAGAGCTATTTATACTTCTTTTATCTCTTTTTTAGTGATGATTCCAATTCAATTAAGCATCTCTTATAAAATTAATTTTGTTAGTTTTTTTAGCAATATTTTATTAAGTTATGTTGTCATGTTTTTATTTTTATTAGTTATTTTATCAATGATTTTGTCGTTTTTATCGGGAAATATTTTTGGTTTCATATATAAATTGTTTTTTCAATCAATAAATCAATTAGCTAATATATCAAGACCATTAATTTTTGGAAACCCTTCTATATTATTTGTATTATTATTTTATGTTTTACTCTTTTTGGTTCTATCAAGCATGGAAAAGAACCATTATCCTTCTTTTATTTTTGGATTTAGTTTAATGTGTGGACTGATTTTTATAAACTATTATAAAAATAAATTGATTAGTTATGAACAAGTTACCTTTTTAGATGTCTATCAAGGAGATTGTGCAATCTTAGAAAGTAAGTGGGGAGAAGGTGTGATGTTAATTGATACAGGTGGATTGAAAAATTATGACATAGCTAGCAAAAAGATAATTCCTTATTTAGAATATAAAGGAATTAAGGCAATTGACATGGTTGTAATTAGTCATGATGATTATGATCATAATGGAGCTTTATCTTCTTTAAAAAAACAATTTATTGTAAAAAAAATCATTACAGATCCTAACATTGATAAAATCGAATTGGGCTCTTTATCTTTAAAGAATCTAAATCGATATCATGTAAATTATACGGATAAAAACAACCAAAGTATTGTATTATATGGAAAAATAGCTAATTCAAAATATTTATTTACGGGAGATATTGATAAAGAAATAGAAAAACTTATAATAAGAGATAATCAAAACTTGAAAGTAGATATTTTAAAAGTTGCTCATCATGGCAGTAATACTTCTACGTGTGAAGAATTTATTTGGCATATCCAACCTAAATTTGCAGTGATT
>CAJJXN010000013.1 GCA_905197115.1 uncultured Bacillota bacterium
GCAAGCACAGCCGCTTATGATGGAGTAAGCGCAGCAAATCGTTTAGTTTTTGTATTAAACTTTGTTTGGCTAGGTGTGGCAGCAACTGCAAGTATTTTTATTGCTCAATATTTTGGTGCTAAAAATGAGAAAAAAGTAAAAGAATCATTGCAACTATCGTTGATTGTATCCATAATTATTGGGATTATTTCATTTTTTATTATTCAATTTGGCGGACATGCAGTGGTGAATGCTTATATTCAAGGAGAAGAAAGAAGACAATTTGGCTATGACTATTTAAATTATTTTAAATGGGGAAGTGTTATAACTGCAATCAATTTGGCTTTTGCAAATGCTTTTCGTTCCATAAAGCGACCTAAAGTAGCTTTATATGCGAGTATTTCTGGAATTGTTGTAAATATCTTTTTAAATTATTGTTTAATTTTTGGAAAACTTGGATTTCCTGAAATGGCTGCTGGAGGAGCAGCTTTAGCGACGGTTATTTCAAGAGTGATTGAAACAATCGTGTTTATCATTGTGATTTTAGTTTCTAAAGATATTTATTTTAATAAAAAATTGTTTAGTAAGTGGTATTTTAGTAAGAATTTAATTAAAGAATATATTAAAAAAGGAATTCCAGTTGTTTTAAATGAAGTGTTATGGTCGTTAGGAATAACTTTATTTGCTTTATTTTATACATATCATAATGATTTTTGGTATAATGCTTATGCGATTTCTCAAAATATTACCGATTTATTTTTCATTATATTTTCTGGGCTTGGAAGTGGCTCAGCCGTTATTATTGGTGCTTCTCTTGGAAGAAGTGATTTTAAACAGGCAAAAGAGGATGGAAATAAATTAATGGGTCTTGCAGTGATGCTTGGAATTGTAATGGGTATTTTAATGGTGATTACGGGGCCATTTATCATATCCATGTTTAAAACATCGAAAGAAACGCGAAATCTTATTATGGGAATATTAATTGTAACAGCTATTTTCTTAGCTATTTATTCTTATAATTCAGTATGTTTCTTTATCCTTAGAGCAGGTGGCGATAGCTTAAGAGCTTTTCTATTAGATCAATTGCCTACTTATTTAATAGGTTTGCCAATTGCAATTATTTTTGGCTTAAATGCTAAGAATTGGGGAATATCAATGGTATTTATATTCTCATTGTCACACTTAAGTGATTTATCAAAAGTATTTTTAGCCACACATTTTGTAAGAAAAGAACAATGGTTAGTAAACATAACATTAAATCAAAATAGAGATAAAAAAGAAATGGATGAAGGAAAAATTTAATTCCTTCATCCATATTTTATTTTAGTACAATTTGGTTGTTTTCATAATCAAGTAAGTAATGATTTTTAGTTTCAATCTTATTTTCAATAATTTTGTGAGCTAAATAAGTTTCGATATTTTTTTGAATAAAACGTTTAATTGGACGCGCCCCAAACTCAACATTAAAAGCTTGATCTATAATATAATGTTTCAACGATTGACTAAATTCTATATCTATTTCATTTTCATTTAATCGATTTTTTAAATCAAGAAGCATTTTATCTACAATTTTAATTTGAATTTCTTTATGTAAAGGATGAAAAGTAATAATTTCATCTATACGATTTAAAAATTCAGGTTTAAAAGTGGTATGTAGAAGTTGATTGACTTTAGATTGTGTATCTACGTTTTCTTCTAAAAGGAATTCGCTTCCTAAATTCGATGTCATGATAATGATTGTATTTTTAAAGTCTACAGTTCTTCCTTGTGAGTCGGTAATGCGTCCATCGTCAAGGATTTGTAAGAGCAAATTAAACACTTCAGGATGGGCTTTTTCGATTTCATCAAATAACACAATTGAATAAGGATTTCGACGAATTGCTTCGGTTAATTGTCCGCCTTCATCATATCCTACATATCCAGGAGGAGCACCAATTAAACGAGAAACAGCATGACGTTCCATATATTCTGACATGTCAATTCGTACAATATGACTTTCACTATCAAATAAAGCTTCAGCTAAACTTTTTGCAACTTCTGTTTTTCCAACTCCTGTAGGACCTAAAAATAAAAATGATCCAATTGGTTTGCGTTGATCTTTAATTCCTGCTCGTTGACGTATAATGCAATCACTTACAAGTTGCAATGCTTCATCTTGACCAATTACTCTTTTTTGCAAGGTTTCTTTTAATTGTAAAAGTTTTTCTTTATCTCCTTTAACTAGTTTTGAAACCGGAATATGAGTCCACTTTGAAATGACATCGGCAACATTTGTTTCATCGACTACTTCACTCAAAATTGGATTTTCAGAAGAACGTTCTTTCTTTAATTCTTGTTCTAATTTTGGAATAATACTATATTGTAATTCTCCTGCTCGGGCATAATTACCTTGATTAAAAGTAGTTTCAAGTTCAAAGCGTGCTTTTTCTAATTCTTCTTTTAATTTCTTTGTATGGCTAATTTCATCTTTTTCTTGTTGCCATCGCTTTTTTAAATCTTCTTCTTGATCTTTTAATTCTTTTAGCTCATCTAAAATTTTATTTAAACGAGATTTACTTAAGGAATCTTTTTCCTTAACTAAAACTGTTTTTTCAATTTCTAGTTGCGTAATTTTTCTGGAAATTTCATCTAATTCAGTTGGCATAGAATCCATTTGAATACGAATAGATGCGCATGCTTCATCAATTAAATCAAGTGCTTTATCTGGTAAAAAACGATCAGTTATATAACGATTAGATAAAACAGCCGCACTAACCAAAGCATTATCTGTAATTTTTACTCCATGAAAAGTTTCAAATCTTTCTTTAAGCCCTCTTAAAATACTAATGGTATCTTCCACAGTTGGTTCATTAATTTTTACTTTTTGAAATCTTCTTTCAAGCGCAGCATCTTTTTCAATATAATTTCGATATTCATTTAAAGTTGTGGCTCCAATGCAATGCAATTCACCTCTTGCAAGCATTGGTTTAAGCATATTTCCAGCATCTAAGGCACCATCTGCTTTGCCCGCTCCTACAATTAAATGAATTTCATCAATGAATAAAATGATTTTTCCTTCCGATTCTTTAACTTTATTTAAAACAGCTTTTAAACGATCTTCGAATTCTCCTCGGAATTTAGCACCAGCTATTAAAGCACCCATATCGAGTTCATAAATTGTTTTTCCTTTTAATCCCTGAGGTATATCTTCTTTTACAATACGAGCAGCTAAACCTTCAATAATGGCAGTTTTACCAACCCCTGGCTCACCAATTAAAACAGGATTATTTTTTGTCTTTCGCGAAAGGATTTTAATAATCTCACGGATTTCTTCGTCTCGACCAATTACCGGATCGATTTTCCCATTTTTAACTAACTCAACAATATTTCGACCAAATTTTTCTAAAATATCTTTATCTTTTGAATAATCAGGCATCATATCCATAAATATCACCTCTTTAGCACTCTTTCTATTTAAGTGCTAATATTATTATAACTCTTTTTTTAGCAATGTCAATAAAAGAGTGCTAAAAAATGTTTTTGCCTTGAAAGTAGATTTTTTTATGTCATATTTAAAAGAAATAAGAGAAAATATATATTTTCTCTTTACATTCTATGAAAAAAATAGTAAAATATACATTGCGCTGATATGGCGGATGTGGTGAAGTGGCTAACACACCTGGCTGTGAACCAGGCATTCGTGGGTTCGATCCCCATCATCCGCCCCATTAGTATAATAAGCCCTAAATCTAGGGCTTTTTTTTAGCGACTTGTATAAAATGTATAAAAATTTGTATAAAAAATTTTTTTTAAATTGCTATTTTTAGTATAAATATTGCATATTTTTAACGTGCTTTATATAATGTATTTTAGGGAGTGAATGCAAATATTAAAACAATTTAATACAAATTTTAAATATAAAAATTATGAATTAGAGTTTATGGTTCCATATGTTTTTCAAGTTAAATAAGAAAAGAAAAATTTTGTATGTGAAGATGAGAACTTTGATATTCATATAATTGCATCTAGTGAAGAAGATTTGTACAATCAATTAAGCGAAGAGCTTGTTTTTCTTTGGAAAGAGTATGCGTTAGAAGATGACATTAACTTAACCAATGATGCTATTAAATTAAAAACAAAATATTAAATACTTTCATATTAAAATAAAAGTTTGAAAAATCGAAAAGGGAACATTGCCAACTGTTCCCTTTTCATTTTATTTATCTGCGACTGGCGATATTACATATCGTTTAAACGTAAATTTGGTTACACAAGTATACAGCATACTAATGTATTTGCAATTACATGATAAATGGTTTTTTATTAAAAATTAATAAATTGACAACTTATGATTATTATTATATATTTTAAACGTTATGAAAGGAGATTGACATGAAATTTTTGGGGAAACTTATGAAGTCATAATTGATAAGTTTGTTTCCTAGAACGAAAGGTATATTCAATGGATTATCTTCTTGCGATTATACTTATCTTGTTATTAGTATATTTTATTAAGAACAAAGATTAGTTCTTAAGCAACCTTTGTCAATTAACTTCATAACAAAACAAAAGGTAGGGGTGCAACCCTACCTTTTCCTTTTGACACAACCTTTGTCATATATATTATATGAAATATTTTTATTATTTTCAATATTTTTTAAAAAATAAGCTAATAATCCAAAAAGACTAGGGAATGATATATATTGTTCTCTCAAATTGAAATTTAGTTTGCATCACGCAGTATCATCCTTTCTTTTCAGCATTCCCAACACTTCTAACTTTTTTGTTTTCAAATAATTAAATTTTATTACTCATCAATTCAAGTTAAGTTTAGCATCGTTATTTTCATATTTAGACAAAAATATAAAAAATAAATAAATCATTTATTTTATTAATACCTTTTTATCGATCGAAGTAGTGGTTCATCTTAAAAAAATTATAAAATAAATTCAAACAAAAGAAATGTTAAAAAATTATATGTACTTATAAAGAATAATTAATCAGAAATGCGTATATAAATTTAAAAAAAGAAAAAGAAGAGAAATGAAAAATATCTCTTCTTTAGTTAAAATATGCTAAGCAATTAAAAGACGAATATAAAAAGTTGTTCCTTCACTTGAAGTAGAATATGTTAACTCCCCGTTCATAGCTTCAATAGAACTCTTGCAAATAAATAATCCCAAACCACTTGTCTCATTTGAGTTTTCAGTAACATATGGTTTGAAAATATCCATACCTGATTGAATTCCCTTGCCATTATCTTTAATTTCTATGACGATATGGTTTTTTTCTTTTTTTGCACTTAAAGTAATTGTATTACAAGAGGAATGTTCGATGGCATTCATAATAATATTAGCAATCGCACTTTCAAGTCCTTTTTCTTTAGCAAAAACTTTATATTTTTTTAATATATAATTTTTTAAATAAATTCCATTTGCTTCACAATCAATGGTATAAAAGTCACATATTGTTTCACATAATTTTTCCAAATGAATAATTTTTGAAGGTTCAGCTAGATAATTATATTTAGCGTAGGAAGCCACTTCGTTAAGATTGTTAATGACAATGTTAGTGTTTTGCTTAATAATATTTAAGCCTTTAACTTGTTCATTATTTTGTTCTCTTTCAATTAAATTGTCGATTAAATGGATAGATGAAGCAAGTGGCTTTTTCATATCATGAGAAAAAAATTGCAAAATATTATCTCTTTCATGAATAATGGTTTTCAAATCATTGGTTTGTCTTAAGACTTCCATATTTAGATTTTTTGTTAAATAATTATTTGATTGTTCGGTTTCCCAAATACTTTTAAATACCGTTGTAAATACAGTGATAATGATTGCAACTTGAACAAAGAATAACCCATTATAATAAATTGGAAAACGAGATTTTGAAATAAGAGAGAATGCCATTGCCGTCGTGGTTATACTTAAATAAGCAATTTTTAAAATATTATGATCCTTAGTTTTATCAAAAAATAAGAAGATGATAGAACAAATTATAAAAATAACGAGAAGCGCCTTTATTATTTCAATAGCTAGGGACAAAACAGTAGCAGAAGTATAAGAAATATAAGGAATAGCGATAGAACAAATTAAACCGATAAAAAGCAAAAATAAACTTATAGCTTTTAATGGGAAATATTTAAAATTTTGCCCACACGATAAAATAACGCTTAATAATACAATTAAAGGAGAAATTAATTGTATTAATAGCCAAAATAAAGAATTTGTTGTTTCCTGAGTTAATATAAAATTAGTAAAAAATAGAAATAAAAACGCAAACATTAATATTATTTCAGGAATATATTGCTTTGTATGCTTTAACCAAGAAAATACAATAAAAATACTTAAAATTAATGAAGTTAAAATGAAAATTGTAAAATTTAAAATGGCAGTGTCATTTAATATTGCATTAATTTTACTTTCTTTTCCAATTAAAGGGAAATCGGTTATTCCTGAATAAATACCTCCATTCGATTGATAGTGTATGGTGATAACTTGTCCACTATTAATATTATTTTGCAGTATATCTCTTCTAGAATAAAATGAAAGTTCGATTTGTGTGGTCGAAGTTTTTGAAGAATAATGTTCTGTTTTTTGAGTATAAGATGTCGTGTAATGAATAAAATCGTAATTTTCAATTTCACCATTTCGTGCAATCAATTGACTTTTTTGATAAATATTAGATGCATTAAAAATATTTGGTAAAGATAAATGAAAACTCCAATAATCTCCTTTTTTATATTTTTCTAACTTTTTTGATTGTTCGATAAAATCATCACTTTCTGGATTTAAATTCATAATAATGAAGATTAAACTTCCTTTTTCAGCAAAATTAAATTTTTTATTTAAATCGACTATTTGATAATTTTCAGGAACGGATCCTGGGTGTACAAATTCATTTGGAACATAATTTACTTTTGTAATTGATTGTAAGTCACTTAATTCATTTATACGAATAGCCGCAAAATCTTTTCCAATCGTATGAATGATTTCCTTTCTTGTTTCTCCATTTTCATAAAAAATGGTGCTAGTCGTTCCACTCGCTTCTTTTGCTATCGGAATTTCATGAATGGAATGATTAAATATATTTAAAAACAAAATAGTAAAAATGATTGTCAATAAGACTATAAGTGTTTTTTTCTTTGAATAATTCATTTTTTTCCACCTTTTCCAATAAAACAATATCCTTTTCCAAATTCAGTGACAATTAAAGAAGCGCATTCTTCAGAAATAGAAATCATTTTTTTTCGTAAATTTGATAAGTGAGCTTTAATCGTTGTCGTGTTTAAGTGTGGCATTTTCCAAACTTGCTCATAAATTTCAATGGCTGTATAAAAATTGCCAGCATTTTGCATTAAAAACATTAAAATATTAAATTCACTGGAAGTTAAATTCAATATTTTATTTTTATATTTAGCTATTCTTTTTTTTATATCAATACTTAATCCATGAGAAGATAAAATAGCATCGGTGGAAGGAAGAAGACGTAAAGACATGCGTAGTTCAATTAATTCATTTGAAGCAGGTTTTACGATATAATCTAAAGCACCTGCACTATAACCATCAATTAAATTTTCATCTGAACCTAAATCAGATAAGATAATGATGGGTGTTTGTTTTGCGTAATCAAAAAGTTTCAAACCATTACCATCTGGCAAGACTAAATCGAGTAAAATAATATCAAAATCGTTTGTTTTTATGGAAGATATCGCTTCCGTTAAAGTGGAACAAGAACAAACTTTATTGGATGAAGAAAAATGTTTTACTAAAGTATCCCTTATTTCATTTGAATCTTCGACGATTAAAATATTTTTATATTCAATATTTTTCATTGCAAATAACCCCTTTTTAATTATTATTTATTATATCATTAAAAAAAATGCTATACAAATTTTAAATTGGTTAAGATTGGTTAAGAAATGTTGTTCTTAAGTATAAACTATGATATAATTTTTCCCAATTTTTGAGGTGATAGTTATGAAAAACATAGAAATAGAAACTTTTATAACCAAACGTTTATTGTTAAAAAAAGATGCCAAACGAATAAATAATGAAGACATTGCAACTTTTTTATCTTTAAATGCACAACAAATAAAGATTACAGATTCGCTGATGAATGACAAAAACTTAAATTTTTATCAATGGGGTATTTTTCTATTACAAAGCCACGAATTAATTGGCACGATAGGAGTAGTAAATATTAATGAAGAAAAAAAATTTATAGAAATAAATTATTACATTGAAAAAAAATATAGAAATCAAGGTTATGCTACGGAAGCTTTACGACAAATCATTGACTATTTTTTTAATCAAGTAAAAATAAAGGAAATTCGCGCTAGTCATTCTTTGAATAATTTAGCTGCTCAAAAAGTGTTACTAAAATGTGGAATGACCTTTACTTATGATACATTTTATAAAGATAGTCAAAGAAAGGAAGAGATAATTAGAAATTATTCTTTAAAAAATTCTTTGTACATATCTTCTTTTACTTTTTAAAAATTGTTTGTTATGGTAAAATAATTAAAAATATTTTCTTAAAATAAGTACTCAAAAAGTACTTTTTTTAAACTCTACGATACATGGGTGTAAAAGAAACGAAAAATAACATATGATAAATTCGAAAGGAGATAGATAAGATGGATCAAATCAAAATAGGACAATTTATAAAAGCCTGTAGAAAAGAGCAAAATTTAACTCAGCAACAATTAGCAGATGCATTAAATGTCAGTTTTAAAACCATTTCGAAATGGGAATGTGGCAATGGAATGATGGACGTCTCTTTTATGTTGCCGTTATGTGCAAAATTGAATATTACTGTAAATGAACTATTATCGGGTTGCAAGATCTCAAAGGAGGGGTATAGCATGAAAGCAGAAGAAAATTTATTAGAATTAATCAATAAAAATACAAAAGCAAATCAAAGAAGATATAAGATGGCAATTGTATTATGTATTTTTGGCGTTTTATCTTTAATTGGAAGCATTTTAATTGTTTCAGAATGGAGTCAAATCAAACTTCTTTATCGCATTTTAATTGTTGTTTATGGATGCATTAGTTTTTTATTAGGTTTAATTGCTGTAATTGACTTTGAAGCGACAACAGGAACTTTTGAATGTATGAATTGTCATCATCGATTTGTCCCTACATTAAAGGCATATTTATTTGGCATGCATATTTTTACAAAAAGACGACTTAAATGTCCTCAATGTGGAAAAGTAACTTATGCCAAAAAACACTTTAAAGAAGATAAATAGTAAAAGTAATAATTGCTTATTGATTATAGAGATTCTTAAGGGAATCTCTTTTATTATGGAATAAAGTGGACATAATGAATGTGAAAACAAAATTGACAAAATACCTATATGGGGTATATAATTTAGACGAGGTGAGAAAAATGGATCAAAACTGTTCTTGTGAAAAAATAAAAATTCGAGATGAAAAAGAAAAAAAAGATATTGTTAATCGAATAAATCGCTTAATTGGACAAATGAATGGCATTAAAGCAATGATTGAAAATAATCGTTATTGCGATGATGTTTTAATCCAATTGGCAGCTGTTAATAAATCCATTAAAAGTTTGGCGAATCTAGTTTTAGACAATCATATGCATTCTTGTTTAATTGAAAATATTCAAAAAGGGAATTTTGAAATTGTCGATGAAATCGTAGATTTATTTAAGAGGTTTCAATAATGAAAAAAAAGTTTAATGTAGAAGGGATGACTTGCTCAGCTTGTCAAATTCATGTTCAAAAGGCTGTAGAAAAATTAGAAGGCGTGAAAGATGTCAATGTTAATTTATTACAAAACTCGATGATTGTGGACTATGATGAAAAAGAATGTTCTAATGAAAAAATTCAAGAAGCAGTCTCTAATGCAGGTTATAAAGCATATAGTAAACAAACAAAAACAACAATTAAAAACGAAAAAGAACATGATTTAAGAAATTTAATTATTTGTGGCATACTACTTTTCATTTTAATGTATTTTTCAATGGGAAATATGATGTGGAATTTTCCAACTTTTGCCTTTTTAGATCATCATAAAAATCCGATGGGATTTGCTTTGATTCAATTTATTTTAGTTTTACCTATTATTTATATTTATCGACACTACTTTATATCTGGATTTAAAAAATTAATAAAGCGTTCTCCAAATATGGATTCATTAATTGCACTTGGAGCGACGGCTTCAATTATATATGGAATTTTTGCTCTTTTTATGATTAGTTTTGCTCAAGCAAATCTGGCAAATCAAATTCATATTGAACACTATAAACAAGTTTTAAATACATATCATGATAGTTTATATTTTGAATCAGCTGGAATGATTTTAACACTTGTTTCTTTAGGAAAATATTTAGAAAAAATTTCAAAAAAGAAAACTACTTCTGCAATTGAAAAACTAATGGATTTAGCTCCTAAAAAAGCCATCATTTTAAAAGAAGGTAAAGAAATTGAAATCGATGTGGAAGAAGTTCAATTAAATGATATAGTCATTATAAAAAAAGGAAGCCAAGTTCCAATTGATGGTGTCATTGTGGAAGGAAATGCTTCTATTGATCAGTCTAATATCACGGGTGAATCTTTGCCAATTTATAAGCAAGTAAAAGATGAAGTCTTTGCTAGTACTATTTTGTCGGCTGGATATATTAAAGTCAAGGCGACAAAGATAAAAGAAGATACTTCTATTGCAAATATTATTAAATTAGTAGAAGAAGCAAGTAATTCAAAAGCACCTATATCCAAATTAGTAGATAAAATTTCTGGAATTTTTGTCCCCATTATCATGCTTGTTTCTTTTCTTACTTTAATATTTAATTTAATAGCTGGTTCAACTTTTGAATTATCACTTAATTTTGCGATATCAGTCATTGTGATTGCTTGCCCTTGTGCATTAGGTTTGGCGACTCCTGTGGCTATTATGGTAGGAACAGGTAAAGGAGCAGAAAATGGGTTGTTAATAAAAAATGCTGAGATACTTGAAAAAGCACATCATATTAAAACGATTGTATTAGATAAAACGGGTACGATTACAAAAGGAAAGCCAAAAGTAGTTGATTTTATCAATTTCAAAGAAGACAAAGAGTTATTGTCAGCTATTTATTCTATTGAAAATCAATCCGAGCATCCTCTAGCGTTATCCATTATTGAATATGCAAAAGAAAATGATGCTCAACTATTTTCGATTACTGAATTTGAATCCATTGATGGCAAAGGGTTAAAAGGAATCGTTCAAGAAAATATATACCACATTGGAAATTACCATTTTATCGAAGATTTCAAACTAGAATTAAAAGATATTCAAAAAACATATAACCAATTTGCAAGTGAAGGGAAAACGCCTTTAGTTATTTTAAAAAATGAAGAATTTGTCGGCATAATCGCAATAAAAGATGAAGTAAAAGAAACATCTAAGCAAGCAATTAAAGAATTGCAAGATAAAAATATAGAAGTTGTGATGCTAACTGGAGATAATCAAAAAACTGCAATGGCCATTGCCAAAGAAGTTGGAATTAATCAAGTCATAGCAGAAGTCTATCCAACTGATAAGCAAAAAGTAATTCAATCTTTAAAAAAAGATGATAAAAATCTTGTGGCAATGGTAGGAGATGGAGTAAATGATGCGTTAGCTTTAACGAGTGCAGATTTAGGGATTGCAATTGGTGGTGGCAGTGATGTCGCTTTAGAATCAAGCGATATAGTTCTTTTAAGAAATGATCTTTTAGATGTATTAAATGTTATTTCTTTAAGTAAAAGAGTTTTAAACACGATTAAAGTAAATTTATTTTGGGCATTCTTTTATAATTTAATTTGCGTGATTATTGCAACCGGAATCTTTTATTATATTCGACCAAGTTTTAAAATCAATCCAATGATTGGGTCATTAGCGATGAGCATTTCAAGCGTTTCAGTCGTTTTAAATGCTTTGACAATTAATTTATTTAAAGTGAAAAGAAAAGATGAAATTATAAAAAAGGAGGAAAAAAAGATGAATCAGATTACTTTAAGTGTTGAGGGCATGATGTGCAATCATTGCAAAGCACATGTTGAAAACGCTTGTAAAAAAGTAGCAGGCGTAGAAGATGCACAAGTTTCTTTAGCGGATAAAAATGTAATTGTTTCTTATCAAGAAAACGTTTCAGTTGAAGAAATTAAAAAAAGTATTCAAGAAGCTGGATACGAAGTAAAATAACATCGCACAAATCGATGTTATTTTTTTATGTCATGGATTTTTGCAAGTCCACCTTGACTTGTTTCTTTATAGTCAAAACTTAACTCATCTCCTGTTATTTTCATGGCTTTAATGACATCATCTAAAGAAATACGATTTTTTCGGCTATGCGAAATCACTTTGGCATATAAAAAGGCATCATAAACCCGAAGAGCAGCAATGGCGTTTCTTTCTATGCATGGAATTTGAACATATCCAAGTACAGGATCACAAGTTAGACCAAGCATATGTTCCATGGCAAGTTCACTAGCGTATTCAATTTGTTGATTAGATAGATCATATAAAGTGCATAAAGCGGCGGCCATGGAAGTCGCTGTTCCAATTTCTGCTTGGCAACCTCCTACGGCTCCGGATATACTAGCCATTGTTTTTACTAAATTACCAATTAAACCAGCTACCATGAGAGCCTTAGTTAATTTTTCAAGTGATTGCTGATGAAAAAAATATTCATAATAAAGAACGGCTGCTAATACTCCTGCACTACCACAAGTAGGAGCTGTAATGACATTTAATCCAGAAGCGTTATTTTCAGCAACAGCATACGCAAAAGCAGTGATATACAATTTTTTTTGTTCATCTAAGGAAGCATTTTGGGCATTTTCAAAAATTTGTTTAGCTACTCTTTCTAACTTTAACTTTCCTGGAATCAAGCCTGTTGCTTTTAATCCATTTTCTACACATTCAAACATTTTATTGAGGCAAAATTGAAGATAATTTTGAATATCTTTATCTTCATAATAAGTTACAAGTTCATCATATGATTTAAAATTTAATTTTTTTAAATATAGATTCATTTCGTTAAAAGAATTAAATGGGTATACTTCTTTGCTTTTTAAATAAGTTTCATTTTCAAAAGAAATTGCGCCACCTCCTAAAGAATAGCAAGTTTTTTTCGCAATAAGTTGGTTATTTTTATCAAAAGCCAAAAAATCCATGGTATTTGGGTGAACTAAATTTTGTAAATTTGTATCAAAAATAATGGTTGTATTTTCGCCTAGTACTTTCTTTAAAATAACATCGGTTAAATGCCCTTTACCCGTTAAAGCTAAAGAACCATATAAAATAACGAAAAAAGATGAAGCATCTTTTACTTGATTTTTGAAGATTTCTGCTGCCCTTTGAGGTCCAATGGTATGACTAGATGAAGGTCCTGGACCATAAAGAAACAACTCTTTTAAGGATTTCATTTTTATCACACTTTCTAAAGTTCTATCTATAGTATACCACAATAAAAAAAATATTTTTTTAAACTTTAATTAAAAAAAAGATTTGTGCTATAATATTAAAAGTTTTGATTAGAAGGTGAAAATCATGATTAAGGATTTAACAAAAGGAAAGCCAATGAAAGTATTATTACTATTTGCGTTGCCTATGTTACTTTCAATGTTATTTCAACAATTATATAATATTGCCGATTCAATTGTGGCTGGAAAATTCGGTGGGATTAATGCTTTAGGTTCATTATCTGCTGCCACTCCAGTTACAAATTTATTTATTGCTATTGCCGTAGGTGGGACGCTTGGAAGTTCAGTTGTCATTTCTCATTTGTTTGGTGCAAAAGATTATAAAAAATTAAAAACAACTATATGGACGGCTATCATCTCTTTAACTACTTTAGCTTTCTTTTGTACATTAATCGGCATTTTTATTACAGGCCCTATTTTAAAAGCATTAGATACTCCTTATGATTTATATAGTAATGCGAAAGCTTATTTAGAAATTTATATTTTTGGATTCTTTTTCTTATTTTTATACAACATAGCAAATTCTATATTTACAGGTCTTGGAGATTCTAAAACGCCTTTATATTTATTAATTGGTTCGTCTTTATCGAACATTTTATTAGATATTTTATTTGCTAAAATTTTTTCAAACGTTGTACTTGGTGTTGCATGGGCAACATTTTTAGCTCAAAGTGTGGCTTCTCTTATTGCGATAGCTTTATTGATTCATCGTTTAAAAAGTATAAAAGTAGAAGAGCCTTATTTAAAATTTGACTTCGTTCAATTAAAAGCTATGATGAAAATTGCAATTCCAAGCATTTTACAACAATCTTTTGTATCCGTGGGCCAATTACTTGTTCAATCTTTGATCAATCAGTATGGAACGGAAATCATGGATGGATATGCGACTGCCTTAAGAATCAATGCTGTCGCAATCATGAGCATCTTTACTTTATCGAACTCAATGTCAAGTTATACAGCTCAAAATCTAGGAAATCAAGATATTCAACGGGTGAAAGAAGGATATAAAGTAATGATTTTATTTAGCTTTGGATTAGTGGCAGTTATTATATGCTTTGTTTTAATTTTCTCGCGCAATCTTATATCCTTTTTTATTAAAGAAAATGAAAGTGAAAATGTAGAAAATGTCATACAAGCAGGACAAACCTTTTTAAATATTGTCGTACCATTTTATTTTGCTGGAGCAATGAAGGTTATTAGTGATGGAGTTCTTCGTGGTTCTAAACAAATGAAAGCATTTATGTTTACAACATTTTTAGATTTAGCAATACGTGTGGCATTTGCCTATTTATTTGATCCAATAATGGGCTATAAAGCAATTTGTTATGGTTTTAGCGTAGGGTGGGTTATTTCTATGATTGCTTCTTTTGTATGGTGTATTATATGGCTGAAAAAAGAAACAAGGAAAGCAAATCAATTAATGATAAAAAGTACGATTTAATCGTGCTTTTTTAATAATTCAACGTTTAGTTGAGTTGATACTTAACAAATTCGATATAAACTCAACGTATTTATGATTAAAATTAATCTTTTTTCTTGTATAATTAGTTTGTCAAGAAAGGGGTCAAAAAATAGATGAAAACAAATGAAACTTTTGGAAACCGTTTAGCTAAACTACGTAAAGAACATAATTTAACACAAGAAGATCTTGCCAAAAAATTAAATATTTCCGCTCAAGCCATTAGTAAATGGGAAAATGATTTAACCGCTCCCGATATCGATACATTAATAAAGCTATCTGATATTTTCAACATTTCATTAGATGAATTGCTTAAAAATGAAAAAAGTCATTCGGTAATCGTAAATGAAAAAAAAGATATTAATAAAATGATGTTAAAAATTTTAGTCAAAACGCAAAAAGGAGACAATATAAAAGTGAATTTACCGGTGGCGATTATAAAGATTTTTTTAGAAAATGGGAATATCAGCCATTTCATCAGTGGAAATAAAATGTTGGAAGGAATCGATTTTGCGCAATTGTTTGTTTTAATTGAGCAAGGTATCATTGGAGAATTAGTTTCGATGGAAAATGTAGAGGGCGACCACGTTACGATTACGGTAGAATAATGCATATTATAATTAAAAAAAATAAAATACCTTTTTTATTTTATGTACCCTTAAGTGTGATAAAATGGAAATGTCTATTAAAAGGTATCTTAAAGAAAATAAATAAAGAAGATGAATATGAAAATGTTCAACAATTTGCAAATGATTTGTATAGTGCTTTAAAAAAGTATATAAAAAAGAATGGTCACTTTTTCCTTGTTGACATGAAAGTTGACGAGAAAAAATTAAGCATTCGGATAAAAGTTTAACTTTTTTTAATTTCATATTCCATTGGTATATAATGCATTCCATTTGTCACACAAGTATCAGATTTTTTAACAAATCCATATTTTAGATAAAATGGATAAGAAGTGAGAGAAGAATCCAAAAACACATGGTTTTGGTTTCTTTTTTTTGCAATGGCAATGACATAATCTAAAAGTTGTGTCCCAATCCGCTGTTTTAAATATGTTTTGTCAACAAATAAAAATTGAATATAACCATGAATGTCTAAAGAAATTACTCCTGCTAATTCTTGGTTTATATAATATCCATATAATTGCATGGTTTGATTGCTTAAAGCAAGATAGGTCTCTTTTGAATATAAAAAATGAACGATAAAATATTCTTGGCCTTGTTTCGAATCTTCTAAAGAGATATTTTCTAAATAAGATTTTTTTATAAAGTCAAGTGCTAGTTCATAATCTTGATGATGAATCTTTTGAATAATAGTTGAAGAGATATCCATATTTTATCCTCCTAAAATAACTAAAACTACTTTTATTATAAATTAAAAATCATGCATTGAAAAGATAACAATTATTTTTAAAAAAATAATTGACATTTGATTATGAAATCATTATAATTAGCAAAGTTAACAGTTGTCATTGTTAACTATTAAAAGAGGGATTTGATTATGACAAAAGATATTTTAGCGAAAGAATTGCTCGTTGCTTTTGCAAACATTCGAAAACTTCATCATCACTTAGTAGATTCAGAATTTGGACCTGCGGAATTACATGTGGGGCATGTTCTTTTAGAAAATGAACATGAAAATAAGAAACCTTTAATTGCTAAAGAAATAGCACTAAGGACGAATATGTCGAAGACGATATTAAGTCGAGTGATGAAAAATTTAGAACAAAAAGGGATGATTGAACGCATTATACCTGCACATAATCATCGGATTGTTTATTACAATATGAGTCAAAAAGGAAAAGATATTCTTTTTAAAGAAGCGAAAGAAATGCATAAGCAAACAACGCAAATCATAGAAATTATGGGAGAGGAAACAACTAGCGACCTCATAAAGAATGTCAAAAAATTGCAAGAAGCAATTCAAATTTTAGAAAATCAGAAAGGAAGTTGATGAGATGATTAAATTATTAAAACAATTTCGACCTATTTATTGGTTTATTATCGCCTTGCTTGTCGTCATCATTTATGGACAAGTTCAATTTGAACTAGGACTTGCCGATAAAATGGGTGATATTACCGCTCTTATTCAAAAACATGCTTCTACAAGTGAAATTTGGAAAGTGGGAAAAACAATGCTTTTATATACATTAGGAAGTGTTGTTTTAACTGTAATTGTGGGTTTTATTGCAGCTCGTTTAGCAGCAGACTTTTCAAAAAGACTTAGAAACAAAATGTTTAGCAAAGTTTCTTCTTTTTCAATGGAAGAGATTAATGGATTTTCTACTTCAAGTTTACTTACAAGAACAACAAACGATATTCAACAAGTGACGATGGGAATCGTGATGACTTTAAGAGTAGCTATTTCATCACCTATCATGGCCATTTCTGCTATTGGAAAAATTAAATCAAGTAGTAATGAATTAACTTTAGTGACTGCACTTGGAATCATATTAATGATTACGATGATTACCATAATCTTTATTTTTTCTGTTAAAAAGTTTTCTAAATTGCAAAAATTAACAGATAAATTAAATGGTGTAACAAGAGAAAATTTAACAGGACTTCGCGTTGTGCGTGCTTATAATGCAGAAAATTATCAAGAAGTAAAATTTGATGAAACGAATAAAGAATTAACAAAAACAAACTTAGTTGTCAATCGTTTAATTTCAATTATGTCTCCTGGAATGTCTTTAATTATGAATGGCTTAAACTTAACAGTATTGTGGTTTGGAGCTTATTTAATTAATAAAGGGGCGTTAACTTTACCTGCAATGACCACTTTTACAATGTATGCAATGCAAGTAATTATGTCTTTTATGATGCTTACAATGATTTTTATTATGTTGCCAAGAGCAAGTGTTTCAGCAAAAAGAATTTTAGAAGTTTTAAATACACCTTTACGTATTCAAGATCCACAAAATCCACAAAATCAAACAAAGATTAAAGGAGAAATCGAGTTTAAAAATGTTTCTTTTCGTTATCCGGATGGAGATGGGTATGTTTTAAAAGATATTTCTTTTTCGGCGAAGAAAGGGGAAACAATTGCGATTATTGGATCAACTGGAAGTGGAAAATCTTCGTTGATTAATTTAATTCCTCGTTTCTTTGACACGACAGAAGGAGAAGTTTTAGTAGATGGAATAAATGTAAAAGATTATTCACAAAAAGTACTTAGAGATAAAATTGGATATGTGCCTCAAAAAGCGGTATTATTTAGTGGAACAATCCAATCGAATATTGGTTATGGAAATGACCAAATTGAAATGCAAGAAATTAAAAAAGCTGCTTCTATTTCAAAATCTGCTGAATTCATTGAAAAAATGGAAGATCAATATGATGCTTATGTTTCCCAAGGAGGAAAGAATTTCTCTGGAGGCCAAAAACAAAGATTATCGATTGCTAGAGCGATTGCAAAACAACCGGAAATTTATATATTTGACGATAGTTTTTCGGCTTTAGATTATAAAACAGATAAAGAATTGCGTTTTGCTTTAAAAAATGAAACTTCAGAAGCAACCACTATTTTAGTGGCTCAACGAATTGGGACAATTTTGACTGCTGATATGATTTTAGTTTTAGATCAAGGTAAAATTGTTGGAAAAGGTACACATAAGCAATTATTAAAAGATTGCGAAGTGTATCGCCAAATTGCTTATTCACAACTTTCAAAGGAGGAATTAGCAGATGAGTAAAGAAATCAAAAATAATATGCCTCGTCATGGTCATGGACCTATGGGCGGAGGAGCAAGAGTTCATGAAAAACCAAAAAATTTTAAAAGATCGATGAAAGAACTTTTAGGATATATCAAGCCTTATTGGATCATGATTATTATTGCGTTAGCTTTTGCTATTATTGCAACAATTTGTAATATTATTTCTCCCAAAAAGTTAGGAGATTTATCTCAAAAAATATTCACAGGTTTGATGGTGAATGGAAAAGTCAATTTAGCTTCTTTAACCAATATAGCCGTAACTTTAATTATTCTTTATTTAATTGCTATCATTTTTGATTATGCAAAATCATGGATTATGACAGGGGTAACTCAAAGAGTCACCTATCGTTTCCGTAAAGATATTTCACAAAAGATAAATAAAGTACCACTTAGTTATTTTGATAATCGAAGTTATGGAGATGTATTAAGTAGAGTTACAAACGATGTAGATATGATATCTCAAACTCTTAACCAAAGTATTATTCAATTATTTACTTCCATAACAATGTTTATTGGCGTATTAATTATGATGTTTACAATTAGTTATAAGGTGGCTCTTGTCTCTTTGCTTATCATTCCTGTAAGTTTAGGTTGTATGATGATTATTGTGAAATTTTCACAAAAATATTTTAAAAGACAACAAGCTAATTTAGGAACTTTAAATGGGTATATTGAAGAAATGTATTCTGGTCATACGATTATTAAAGCTTTTAATAAAGAAAAAGACACTTTAAGTGAATTTAACACAATTAATCAAGAATTACATGATAGTGCTTGGAAATCACAATTTTTGTCAGGTTTAATGATGCCAGTTATGAGTTTTGTCGGTAATTTAGCATATATTGTTATTTGTGTGTTTACAGCTTCTTTAATTTTAAAAGGTGAAATTGGCTTTGGGGCGATTACGTCATTTATTATTTATATTCGTCTATTTACCCAACCACTTAATCAAATTGCTCAAGTAAGTAATAACTTACAATCGACTGCAGCTGCTTCAGAAAGAGTGTTTGAATTCTTAAATGCCCAAGAAATGGAAGATGAAACAAATTTTGTGACAAAACTTGAAAATGTTGTGGGAAAAGTAGAATTTAAAAACGTAAGTTTTGGATATGATCCAAATCAAATTATTATTAAAAACTTTAGTGCTTTAATTCAACCAGGTCAAAAAGTAGCGATTGTTGGACCAACTGGTGCTGGAAAAACGACAATCGTTAATTTGTTAATGAAATTTTACAATATCACAAGTGGCGATATTTTAATTGATGATGTCTCTATTAAACAATTAACACGTGAAAATATTCATGCAATGTTTGGTATGGTTTTACAGGATACATGGTTATTTGAAGGAACAGTGAAAGATAATTTAGCTTATGGAAGAAAAGATATTGATTTAGAGGTGATTAAAAAAGCGTGTGAAGCAGCAAATATTCAACATTTTATCGAATCTTTATCACATGGCTATGATACGATTTTAGATGAGGAAAGTAATATTTCACAAGGACAAAAACAATTATTTACGATTGCTCGAGCAATGGTTGAAAATGCGCCGATGCTTATCTTAGATGAAGCTACTTCAAGTGTTGATACACGTACAGAAGAATTGATTCAAGATGCAATGGATAAATTGACAAATGGAAGAACGACTTTTGTCATTGCGCATCGTTTATCGACCATTAAAAATGCGGATTTAATTTTAGTAATGAAAGATGGCGATATTATCGAAAAAGGCACCCATCAACAACTAATGGATCAAAAAGGATTTTATTGTAATTTATATAATAGCCAATTTGAAACATTTCATTAGGAGACAAATGTCTCCTTTTTTTTATAAAAAAAAAGAGGTGTATAACCTCTAATTTTTATTTACAATTGGATCAGTTGTCAATTCAATTTTTAAACGATTAAACATATTATTATCTACAAAAGACATAATAGCGGTACAATGGGCTTGGGTTCCTTTTAGCTTTTCAAGTTGTTGTAAAACAAGTTCCGCAATTGGATTTGTAGTAGCAGAAACAGCTAAAATTAATAAAACTTCATTGGCATGTAAGCGTGGATTATTATAATGTAGTTTATTTAATTTTAATCGAATAATTGGATCTAAAACAGAAGGAGATAAGATAAGCAAGTCATCATGTATTCCAGCCAAATATTTTAAAGCATTAATTAAAGCAGCAGAAGGAGAACGGAGCAATTTTGAACTTTTTCCTGTAATAATCGTGCCATCGTGAAGTTGAATAGAAGTAATGGTTACTTTTTCTTCTTCAAATTTATCATGTGCTGCTTGCACACAAGCACGATCTTGAATAGAAGCATCTAATTGTTTCATGATAGAAAAAGTTTTATCAACCGCAGAATCAGGAAATTTTCCTGATTTATTTTTTACTATGCTATCTAAATGACGACGAATAATTTCTTGCTTACAAGCTTCTTTGGTGACTTCTTCATCGACAATGCAAAAACCTGCCATATTGACGCCCATATCGGTTGGAGATTGATAAGGACTCGTTCCATAGATTCTTTCAAAAATCGCTTTTAAAACGGGAAAAACTTCAATGTCACGGTTGTAGTTAACTGCAACCTTGTTGTAGGCATTTAAATGATATGGATCAAGCATATTAATATCATTTAAGTCAGCCGTGGCTGCTTCATAAGCTAAGTTGACAGGATGTTGTAAAGGAATATTCCAAATAGGAAAAGTTTCAAATTTCGCGTACCCAGCTTGAATGCCTCGTTGATGTTCTAAATACAATTGTGATAAACATGTGGCCATTTTTCCACTTCCAGGACCTGGAGCTGTTACAAGGATTAAAGGCATCGTCGTTTCAATATACTCATTTTTTCCAAATCCTTCATCACTTAAAACAAAATCTGTATGATGAGGATAGCCTTCAATCAAATAATGTTTGTAGACCTTATGACCCATATTTTTAAGTTTGATGATGAAAGAATCCGCGTTTGTTTGGTGGTCATAACGAGAAATGACAACACTTCCTTTTACAAGTCCCATTTTTGTGAAAAGTTCTATTAATCTCAATACTTCATTTTCATAAGTAATCGCCGTATCATTTCGAATTTTATTTGATTGAATATCATTCGCATTTGCAACGATAACAAATTCAGTTTGATCTTTTAATTCTTTTAACATTGTAATCTTAGAATCAGGTAAAAAACCGGGTAAAACGCGGGAAGCGTGATAATCATCAAATAATTTTCCCCCAATTTCTAAGTACAATTTATTATCAAATTGGTTAATTCTTTTTAAAATTTGTTCGGCTTGAATCTTAATATAACGTTCGTTATCAAAGGCAATTTTCATACTTTTCACCATCTCTTTCCAATACCCATATTATATAGAATAAAAAAAGTAATATAAGCATTTTAATTTAAAATTTATTGTGGTAGAATAAAAATAGTCGCAATTTAAAAGGAGGAGTCATATGAAAAAGAAATGGCTTATGATGGGTGCATTAGCAGTTTTATTAGTATCCTGTAATAAAGGAAAAGCCCCATCAACAGAAATCGTCAATACACATTTAATACAAGCATATTGGGGAGATAATTATCAAGATACGGATAATGGATTTACAAGTATTAAAGATATAAAAAATGCGAAAACATATGTGGACGGCGTAGAAATTAAAGATGTAGATGATAATTTAGAAAATAAAGATGTTAAACATATGTTTTTTGGAAAGAATGGTACAAGAGTTGTAAATGTGGCAGATGGCTATATGTTTACTTCCCCTGCAATGAAAATGAGTGCAGATGTATCTTTAAGTAAATTACGCACAAAATATTTTAGTGATCGTTCTGTACTAACACTTAGTTTAGAAAATCAAAATCCTTATGGAGATACAGATCATGGCTGGAATGTTTATTTAAATGAGTGGTTGATTCCATATATTAATGATCCTGCTTTTTTAGAAGCAAATAAATTACAATATATTGAAGAGCCAAAAGTAGAAAGAGTAAATGTGAATTATGAATTACGCTCTTTTGATATCGAAATTTTAGACAATAAAAATATCGAATATCCATATTACCACATTCGCATTTTACGTCCAATGTTGGATTATATCAATTTTCATTTATTTGTATTAAAATCAAAAGATAGAAGTACAAAAGAAATCAATATGATCATGAATTCCTTTAAAACAATGGATAAACAAGGAATAGCGAAGAACATCCAACAAGAATATGAGTTAAAGATACCTGAAAATTGGAGCGAAGAAACAAAAGCATATTTTAGTAAATTACAAAATCAAAATACAGTGGATTGGGGAATGTTTTCAGTCAGTATGCCAAATGATAATGCAAGTGACTACACAACTACAGGTGAAAGATTATTAGCGGAAAAGAGAAGACTTGAAGCAGCTTGTGATTTTACCTATGATATTTTACCAACTTATCAACATATCGCTTGGTATGATCGCAAACACTATTTCCCATATAAGATGGCTACTGCATTAGCTGGAGGCAATGGTTTTAATGGTAAGCCTGTACTTCAATATTCTTATCAATTTACGATATCAAACAATGTGGATTTACATTCATATACACCAATGTTTGATATTTTAAGAGGAGAATATGATGATCACTTTAATCGTTTAGCACGTGATGTAAAAAAATATGGCAAGCCTGTCTTATTTAGATTAAATAATGAAATGAATACCGACTGGACAAGTTATGCTGGTATCTTAACATTATTAGACCCTGATATTTTTGTTGAAACCTGGATTAAACTTTATAAGATTTTTGAAGAAAATGGTGTTAATAATGCGATGTGGATTTTTAATCCAATTGCACGTTCGGTTCCATATAGTAATTGGGGCGATTATTTAAATTATATGCCTGGAAATGACTATGTTCAACTTTTAGGCTTAACGAGTTATGAAATGGGAAATGATGCTGAAGAATATCGTTCATTTAAAGACCATTATCAAGATTTATATAATCGTAATACACCATATTTTAATCAATATCCTGCAATCATATCTGAATTTGCTGCTGGAGCTGGTGGAGAAGTAATGCATGATTATAGTCAAGGCGGAGCATTAGTTGAAACCACTTTAGGAAGAAATCAAAATTTACAAGCGAAATGGGTAGAAGAAATGTTTTCATACTTTAACGCTACAAATAAGGATGCGTATCCATTTGTTAAAAATATTAAAGCAGCGATATGGTTTAGTTGTAATGACTATGCAACTTATAAAGATGAAAGTAAAATTATGAACTATCTAAAATTAGATTCAGAATTAACAGAAACATTGAATGCTCTTAAAGAAGGATTTAAAGTTCGCAAGTAAAAAAAAAGGGTTGTAAATTAATTTTACAGCCCTTTAAAATTGTAAAGGAGGATTAGTGTGGATAATTATCGTTTTTTACAAGCCAAAGACTTTGTTGTTTTTTCACTTGACAATAAGGATCATATTGGAGAATTAAATGAAAAGTTTTTACATGCGATTTTAAAAAAATATCTTGAATGGGATGAAAAATATCATGAGGTAAAAATTCAACGATTTGTAGCCGATGTTTGTTTTCAAAATCAAATTTATGAAATACAAACGAGAAATTTTGAAAAATTAAAGAAAAAATTAGATTTTTTTTTAACAAATTATCGTGTAGAGGTTGTTTATCCTATGACTCATTTTAAATATATTTGCTATTTAGATGAGAACAAACGAAGAAGATCTCCTAAAGTAGGCAGCTTGTATCAAGTATTTAAAGAATTATATAAAATAAAACCTTATTTACATTACCCACATTTTTCTTTAAGAATTATAAAAATGAATGTGGAAGAATATCGCTATCTCAAAGATAAAAAATTACAGCGCTATGATGCCATTCCTATTGAATTAGTAGAAGAATTACAATTTATTCAATTGCGTGATTATCGAATATTTTTGCCATCATCTTTGCCGATGATCTTTACATCATTTGATTTAGCCAAGCAAGCAAAAATTTCTCGTGCTTTAGCTCAAGTAACCTTAAACGTCTTATGGGACATGAAGGTTGTAAAACGAGTTGGAAAAGAAAATAAAAGTTATCTTTATCAAATAAATATGGATTAAGTTTTATTTTTTATTTTTAAATTAAACTTCAAATAATTGAAAATACTAAAGAATAGGCATATACTAAATAAGCAATGATTTGTGAGGAGGGGAAGTTATGGACATAATTTTAGAAGCAAAAAATTTAAAAAAGACATTTTATTTGTCTAAAAAGCAACAAAAAATTGAAAAAACAAATTTAAGTTCAAAAGTAGCTGTAAATGATGTTTCATTTCAATTATATAAAGGTGAAATATTTGGCTTGCTTGGACCAAATGGAGCAGGAAAAACAACCACACTACGAATGATATCAACTTTAATCAAAAGTGATAGTGGAGATGTCTTTGTCGAAGGATATAGTGCTAAAAAACAACCAAGTGAAGTGCGTAGTCGCATCGGTTTTTTAACAAGCGAATTAAAACTAGAAGATTTTTTCACACCGAATTATTTATTTGATTTTTTTGCTAAATTACATGGTGTTGACGAAAAAATTGCTCAAGAAAGAAAAAAGACTTTGTTTGAAAAATTTGGAATTGACAAATTTGCGGAAGTAAAAGTGGCGAATTTATCAACTGGGATGAAGCAAAAAATTTCTTTAGTTATTTCTGTTGTTCATGATCCAAGTATTATCGTTTTTGATGAACCGACCAATGGATTAGATGTTTTAACGGCAAAAGTAGTCACAGACTTTTTAATTGATTTAAAAAATCAAGGGAAAACCATTTTAGTTTCTACGCATATTTTTAGTTTAGTAGAAAAAATTTGTAATCGTGTGGGAATTATTATAAATGGCAAGATGATTTGTTGCGATACACTAGAAAATATTACGCAAGGAAGATCATTGGAAGATGTATTCTTTGATATTTATAAAGAAGAAGTAGGTGAAGTAGAATGAAAAATATTTTAACCATTATTAAAAAAGAATTTGCACGTTTCTTTAAAGATAAAAGATTATTGGCAACAACTTTAATTTTGCCAGGTTTATTGATTTTTGTAGTCTATTCTTTAATGGGAAGTGGCATTTTAAATAGTGATAAAATTGATAAAAATTATGAAGCTCTCATTTATACGATTTCAGCTCCCGAATCTTTTGAAAATGAAATCAAAGGCACATTAAGTCAAATGAACTTTAAAGCCAAATTTAAAGAAATAGATAAAACAAATCAAGATGAAATTGAATCAATCAAGGAAAAGATTCAAACACAAAAAGTAGATTTACTTATTGAATTTAGTGAAAATTTTGATTTAAAAACGCAGCCAGCTTATATTCATATGTATTATAATTCCGTGAAGACGGAATCAATGGCGACTTATAATATGTTAAATGAGATTTATAAAACGTATCAAGAAACCAATTTTAGTATTAATGATTTAAAATCACAAATTCAATTTGACTTAGCTTCAAATGAAGATGTTGCAGGCTCCATTTTTGGAATGTTATTACCTTTTTTAATTTTAATGTTTTTATTTAGCGGATGCATGTCTGTGGCTCCAGAATCAATTGCAGGAGAAAAAGAAAGAGGTACGATTGCTACTTTATTAGTTACACCAATTAAAAGAAGTGAATTAGCAATAGGTAAATTAGCGAGTTTAAGCGTAATAGCAGTCTTAAGTGCGATAAGTAGTTTTTTAGGAACAATTTTATCTTTACCAAAAATGATGAATAGCGAGGGAATCAATCTTTCGATTCCATATCAATTTGGAGATTATATTGCCTTATTATTTATCATCATATCTACTGTTTTAATATTTGTAGGAATGATTAGTATGGTTTCAGCTTATGCTAAAAGTGTTAAAGAAGCGACTACTTTAGTAACTCCAATGATGATTTTAATTACAATTATTGGAATCATTTCGATGTTTTCTAAATCAACTGGAGAAGGTTCAATTTTTATTTATCTTATTCCAGTATATAATAGTTTAAAAATAATGGGTAACATTTTTAGTTTTCATTTCTCCGCTTTACCAATTTTAATTACGATTATAAGTAATCTTGTCTATTCAGCCATCATCATTTTCTTATTAACAAAAATGTTTAATAGTGAAAAAGTGATGTTTTCAAGATAGTTTATCTAGGATAAATAAAAAAAATATGTTATGATACAAGCGATAAGTAATTTATTGCTTGTTTTTTTATGAGGATGCACGATATGGATGTAAAACAAATTATTTTTTATTTGATGGGTGGTTTAGGAATTTTTCTTTATGGAATTAATTTAGTTGGCAAGTCATTAAGAGAACTAGCTGGTTCAAAATTAAAGAAATTGATTGAAAAATATACAAACACACCCATAAAAGGAATTTTAGTTGGTTTATTAGTTACGGCAATTATACAATCATCATCAGGAACAACTTCACTTGTTGTTGCCTTAGTAGCAGCGAATTTGATGACTTTGCCACAAGCGGCTTGGGTCATTGTAGGAGCTAATATTGGTACTGCGATTACTTCTGTACTAATTGGTTTAAATATTACGCAATTTGCTTTGCCAATCTTAGGAATTGGTGCTATTATCGCCTTTTTATCATCAAAAAAGAAAGTCAAATTATTAGGTGAAACGCTATTTGGATTTGGAATCTTATTTTATGGCTTACAATTAATGAGTAGTGCAGTTCAACCGATTATGGAAACAAAATTTGCCATTGAATTGTTTACAACTTTATCCAATATCCCTATTTTAGGAATGTTGGTTGGTTTGATTGTAACAATAGTTGTTCAATCTTCAAGTGCAAGTATTGGGATTTTACAAGCGTTATATGGAACCGGTGCGATTACCTTAAAGGCAGCTTTACCAATTATGCTTGGTAGTTGTGTAGGAACGACGATTACTGCCTTACTTGCTTCCATCGCTGCAAATAAACAAGCAAAAAGAGCGGCTTTATTCCATGTTATTTATAATTTAATTGGAGCCATTTTATTTATGATATTCATCACTCCATATACGCATTTGATTTCTTTACTTGAGACTTCTTTTTTAAGCAAAATTCATGCAGATAAAATGATGACAATTGCTTTAGCCGATGTGCTTTATAAAATATTGGCTGCTTTATTAATTGGCTGGTTTAGTCGTTATTTTGTTTCCTTTACTTTTGTGTTAATTAAAGGGGATGAAAAAAGCGATTTACTTAAAAGTTTGGAAAATGCCAATATTAAAGACTCAGCATTTGCTTTGGAATTAGCTTTTAAAGGAATTGAATATATGGGTGATTTAGTAGTCAATATTTTTGAGAACGCGAAGAGTTTTTCTTTACAAAAAGATATGAAATTATACAATCAATCTTTAAAAATAGAAGACGAAGTAGATGAGGTTGATTTAAAAATTCATGATTATTTAATTAAAGTGGCGCAATTTGATTTAAATAAATCGCAATCACATGAAATGGCAAAATATTTAGATACAATTCGTGATTTTGAAAGAATTAGTGACCATTGTGTTAATTTACTTGAATGTTTCCTTTTACGCTATGATAACAATGAAGTATATAGTAAAGAAGGAGAAATCGAATTGGCAGATATCTTTAATAAAGTCGATCAAATGGTGAATGGCTGCTATCAAGCATTCATTCAAAATGACAAACTTCAAGCGAATCAAGTTATCGAGATTGAACAATTAGTAGATGACGCAGAAGAACAATATCGTAAAATGAAGGCCTTGAAATGGAGTAAAGACTGGTTTGAAAAGATCTATTTATTTTTTTATGCTCGTTATACACATAGTCAGGAGAAAATGTCGCCTTCATGCCAGCATTTATTACTTACACTAAAAAAGAAATATGGAAATCAAATTCCAACAGAACTCCGTCAACACTTTAGGGTAGGAAGTAAGCCTTTGATGAAATATACTAATATCTTGACATTTGATATGCGTGCAGGTGTCTTATTTATATCAGTATTAATAAAAGAACCATGGTTGTATATGGTTTTCGAAGTAACTGTAATGAATGTAATCTTCTTTTATATGCGTAGCAGGCATGAGAAACTCTGTAAGGAGATAGAATTAGAAGCTTATAAATAAAGATATGGAAAGTATTATAAAAAGGCACCGTATCGCTTTGGTTCTGGCTGGGGGATATGGAGGGCGAATGCATATGGAAACTCCAAAACAGTTTTTATTGTTGCAGGGTATGCCTGTCATAGCACATACATTAAAAGCTTTTGAAAATCATCCTGAAATAGATGTGATTGCTGTTGTGTGTCTTTCTGGATGGGAAGAATATGTAGAACGGGTGAAACATGATTTTCATATAACTAAATTGCAGCATATCTTTTCTGGTGGTAGCAATAGCCATATTTCTATCGGTAATGGTATAAAAGGACTTTCTCATTATTACACCAGGGATGATATTGTATTAGTTCATGAGGCTGTACGGCCTTTGCTATCGGCAAAGATTATTTCTGAGAATATCCGGATATGTGAATTGTATGGAAATGCAATTACTGCTGTCCGGGATAACGAAGCTGTTATGTATACTGAAGATGGAGTTTCTTCGTATCGTTGTTTTCCTCGTGAACAAATGTATAAGGCACAGACTCCTCATACATTTGTTTTAAGAGATTTGGAGCTTACCAGGAAGCACAACAAAAATCTATTTGTGCACAATCTTTATATACTTTGATGGCAGAACTGAAGCGCTTTCCTTTATATATAGCAGAAGGAGAGCGAAGAAATATCAAATTGACACACCCTGAGGATATACGGATTGCCGAGGCTTTGCTGTCTACTGAAATGATATAGTAATAATAATTGAAAAATATGGAAACAAAACGCATTTCATTGGTAAGTAAGCAATATACTCTTCCTTTTATATTGGTTACTTCATTATTCTTTTTGTGGGGATTTGCGCATGCCATTCTGGATGTGTTGAATAAACATTTTCAGGAAGTTTTGAATATAACTAAAACCCATTCAGCCTTTATTCAGGTAACGATGTATATGGGATATTTTATCATGGCAATTCCTGCGGGTCTCTTTATTAATCGTTTTGGATATAGAAAAGGAGTTGTCTTTGGTTTGTTGTTATATGGACTAGGAGCATTTCTGTTTATTCCAGGGCAATATTACGTTTCATTCAATGCATTTTTATTTGCACTTTTTGTAATAGGGTGTGGACCTACTTTTTTAGAAACTGCTGCCAATCCATATGCTACTGAA
>CAJJXN010000014.1 GCA_905197115.1 uncultured Bacillota bacterium
CCTATGCCGCTAGCGAAATAGTATCTTATGGGTTTACGGGAGCACTTTCTTGGTCTTGGGCGAGTTTTGTTGGTAGCATTTTAGGTGGTGCAATAGGAGGAGCATTGGCTGCTATTCCTGGAGTGAATGCAATGGTAGTTGCTGGCGTATCAGGATTTGCTTCTACAGCAATTGGAATGGGTTTAGAAAACGCTTGGGAAGGTAAAAATTATACATTTGGTCAAATTATGTTTGTCTCAACTATCAATGGATTAATTTCTTCGACTGCTGGAGGATTGTTTGAAGCAATTCCTATTAAAGGATTAACTTCTAGTAAAGGAAATTATTCGGCAATTACGAAACAAATTACTACCAAATTCTTTAACGGAACCATTAAACGAATTTCATATAATACATTTTCAAAAATGCTAACATATAATATGTTAAGTAGTATGATTGGTGCTGGAGTTTCTGGTGTAATGGATGCAATAGGTGCAAATGATTGGATGATTAATTGGTTTCATCAAAAAATAGGGGGGTTTTTAAATGAGAAAAAAAACATTTTATCAAACTAATATTTTTTGGCAATTATTTTGCTTCATGTTTCTTGTTGCATTTGTAACTTGTTTTATATTAGGAGTTCAATTAATTATTGGGATTTTTAGTAATGGACTAGGCGAAAATATTGCTGATAAATTTGTTTCAATAATTTTATTGGTTTTATATTTTACTGCTACTTTCTTGATTTTAAAGATGTTTATCCGTTTTGAACATAATAATATACACTTAACAGATGAAAAAATGTATATGAATGATGATTGGAATAATAAAAATAATAAAATCCAATATTATTCTGAAGTTAAATTTATTGATATCGTATCAGTTGATATAATTTGGACCAAGAAAAATTCAAAGGGAAAATCAATTAAATCTAGGTTTGTTTCTGCTTTAGTTGAAAAACCATATTTATCGATTAAAACTAAAAATGCTGATATTATTAATTTCTTTGTCATGTATGTTTCAAAAAAAGATGTAATTAAACTTATTAATGAAATTAGAGTTCGTATGACAAACGTAGGAAATGAAATTGACATTATTAAAGAAAATGAAGCGCTACTAAAAATCAATAGAAAAAAGCACATAAAATTTTAGTTGGTTAAAATGAAAATTTAATTAATTCAATAGAATTGTTAAAAATAAATTTTAAAAAGAAACAAAAGTGAGAGCAAAAAGATATTATATACAATAATTAAATAAAGCAGCTCATTAGTTAGATGCATTTACTACATTCATGTGGTAGATGCATTTTTTTATAAAAACTTTGTAGATATTTCCCCTCAAAAACTGATGAAATCTCCGATAATAGGGAAGGGTCCTTTTTAAATAAATGCAATAAGGGTATAAAATTGTCACTAATCATTTAAATAAAGCGATTGGAATAATAGTAAATTTTTTATTAATAATAGCCAAATTGTTTTTAAAAACACCATGAATAAATTAATTAATATCATTACATCCCACAATAAGACGTATTTTTCATATTATTAAACTATTCAATAGAAAAATGATATAACAAGGTAACAAAAAACTGTATGATTAGAGGAAAAATTATGAAACTTATTCAAATTGACACAAATTATTATAAATTCCCTGAAGGAATAAAAACAATTGAAGAATTTATAGCAATAACAAACAAATGTGGTGAAAAATTTATTAAGATGGTAATATATAGTCAGGAACATTGTAGGGAACCATATTTTATTGAAGATAACAAAAAGATTATTTATATTAATTTATCATAAGTAAACTTCATTGAAGAATACAATGGTGAAGTAATATTTCGTATTGATTATGAATATCGACTCCGTCAAATAGTACATAAAAAATGTCTTGATTGTGTACATTTTGCAGGTAATCCTGACAATTTTGATAGACACTATGGAAGATTAAGTCTTGATGGTTATTGTTGGAGTTACAAAAAGAAAGAAGAAAACGCAGAATAATTAAAATTCATAATTTTAAAAGCGTTTGTATAAAAATTCTAGACCAATTTGTTCTAAAATAAACATTTTTTATTTTTATATTGTATGATTGATTTAGAAAGTGAGAATAAATTATGCAGTATCCAAATATTAAAAAATTAAGAGAACACAAAGAATATTCCCAAACTCAAGTTGCAAAAAAATTAAATTGCTCCCAAAGAGCTTATAGTCATTATGAATTAGGAAATAGAGATATTCCTACCCAAGTTCTAATTGACTTATCTAAAATTTATCAAGTATCAACTGACTTTATTTTAGGTATTTGTCAATGTCCCTTATCACTTAATTATTTATCCACTTATAATGAAAGTAATTATAAACAAAATTAAAATGTTGCGTGGATATAAAAAAACAAAGTTAGAAACCGATCAATTTGAAGTTTTAAATTTTATTTATCATTATTTACAATTATATGATTATTACCATAATGTTTCATTAAGCAAAGAATTTTATCATATTTGATGACAAAAAATATACTCTTTTAGAAATTGCTCTTCTATCAGGTAATTGTGAAAGAACTATTACTCGTCACATTCGTTTTTTTAATCATTTAATTTTAAAAACCAAAATTGATTAAAAGTTTTAGATAATAAAAAAACGATAAAAACGTATTTTTATCGTCTTGTTAAGAATTTTATTTTTTCACATTTTCTTCAACTTGAACGGTTGACAACCATTCAAAAACTTTTGTTTCATAATACTTTTCATGATTTTCCATTGGCATATTTACTTCACAGATTGTATCAGAAAAAGCGGTTAATAATACATACATATCTTTTTTATTGTGATCTAACATAAATTCATAATAAGTTAAATCTCCTTTGTTATGTAATTCATCATAATGTTGTCCTTCATAAATTGGACTAAGTACATATTTTGTATCAAAAGCACTAAATAAATTAGCTAAAGAAACTTTTTGATCTAAATCATAAAAAACAATATTAATCGATTTAGAACTTGAAAATGCCACTTTAGCACCTTCTAAATCAGCTTTAAAAAAAGTATTATCTAAAGTTATTGTGATTCCTTTTTCACTGAAAGTTTTCGGTTTTTCAGTTAAAAAACAAGAAGAAAGTCCTAACATTACAGGAATAGATATTATTCCACAAAGTTTATTTACATTCATTTTTTTCATTTCTGTATCTCTCCTTAAAATATCGATTGTATTTTTTGTTTTCTTCTATAAAATATAAAACTAAATAAAACAACGTCATCACAATTAAAAAGACACTTACATAACGAACAATATAATGTACAATAAAATTATCATACATTCGAACAAATTGATTATTACTATCATAATTAATATAATATACGATTCCTTTTTTAATTACAATAGTTGTATACAAACTTGTAATAATTGTATCCATTTTTCCAAATTGATTAATCTTTTTAAAGGTTGTAGAATGATCAAAACCAACATTCCCACTATAATAATATGCATCATTACTCTTTAAAATTAAACCAAATGGTCCAGAAGTATAGATTGTTTGTATATTTTTAATAGGTAAATTCAATTTAGTAGGTATTTCATAAGATATTTTTTCATTCACTCCAAAAATCCCTATATCTTCATCCATATAATTATCACCTATGCCATATACTTCTTGGTTGCTTGTTAAATAAAAAGTAGTGTTTTCAATTGAACATATTTGTTTAATATGAACATCTTCTTTGATAATTTGTTGATGATTTATATTTTCTTGTATTATATCAAATGTTTCAGACATGCTTGTTTCTATATGATCATATCGCTCAATTATATTATAATATAAAACGATACTATTTTTTATCAACTTATTATCGTCAGTTACATAATAAGATATAAATTCATTTAAGTTATCTTCAATTTTTTTCTGCCCTTGAGTTGAAATCATTTTTACATTATCTTGGTGTGGGTCAATACGGTAAAAATATGCATTTTTATTAATATATTCATATACTTTGTTTTCTTTTGTTAATACCGTGAAATTAAAATACCCTGCATCCATGTCGATAATATCACTTGCTATTTGAATAATTTTTTTACTATTATTATATAACGCATATAACTCATTAAATTCCGTTAAAATCAAGGTATATCCTTCTAAACCAAACATATTATCTCTAAACCCATCCACTTTTACAATCTTGCTTGAAAATTCATAAGAAAGCGAAATAAAATTATAAAAATGAGAAGTTGCATCTCCATATTCATTATCCAAAGAAGTGATCCCTTCAAAATTATTTAAATGTCCTGGAACTCTTTTATCAAAACTATAATACAATTTATTATTTTCATCTACTGCATAAATAGTAGAATAGTTGTTACTATAGATTTGTTCAATTTTAGAAGTCGAAAATAATTCAGCAATACCTTTTATAGCCGTCGAAGAAGGAAATAAAGTATAAAAAAATGCACAAAGAAAAACAAATAAAAGACTTAAAGCAATTATTGTATTTTTATCTTTAAAATATAATTTGACATTCTCTTTATGAATTTTCATTTTCTCACCTTTTATAATAAAATAATGTGACTAAATCACATTATTTTTCTTCATAAACAATCGTAATATGACGATTTTTACCTTCGCCTTCACTAACCGTTCTAATATTTTTGAAATTAGCTATGGCATTATGAATAATTCTTCTTTCATCCGCTGTCATTGGATCAAGTACAGCTGTAATTTTTGTTTTTGAAACTTTAATCGCTTCTCTTTTTGCCATAGAAGCCAATTTTACATATTTTTCTTCTTTATAATCATTAATATCAAGTAATATACGAACGCGTTTTTTATAAGTAAAATTCGTTGCACAACGAACAACTTGATTTAATGCTTGAAGCGTACGTCCATTTTTACCAATTAAAATAGAATTATGATTCGTTGAAATCTTAATTCGAATAAAGCCATCTTCATATTTTGTAGATAAACTTACTTCAAGACCCATTCCCTCAATAATATCTGTAATATAATTTTGTACAAATTCGATAACCATGGCATCGGTATAAGCTGAAATTTGAACTTTTCTTTTTAACCCGAGTAAAGATTTGGTTTCTTCAATTACTTCATAATTAATATTTTCTACTGGACTATTTAATTCTTCACTTGCTTTTTGTAAAGCATCTTCTACTGTTTTACCACTAAAATACTTCATCTTTGTAAACCTCCATTAATCTTTTGTACTTGTTCCTTTTGGAATCGTGTAAGTTTTTTCAACTTTTTTTAGTTTGTATCTACCTTTTCCTTTTGACGCATTATTGATATGATGCATAATAATACTTTGTAACACTTGAACGATAGCACTGGCAATCCAATAAATAGACATCGTTGCAGGCATCATAAAGCCCATTACTAAAATCATTACCATAAAAATATTTGTCATCATACTTGTTTGTTTTTGCGCTTTTTTGGCTTCATAAGTCATTCTTTTACGATTGAGAATATTTGGGATTTTCATTGATAAAATTTGAGTCGCTGCCATAACTAAGAAAATGATTAAAGCACCAATTTTAAATTTTCCAAATATATTTTGAGAAATAGTTGTTCCCAAAACAACACCTAAGAAATTCCCTGTTCTTAAAACCGCAGTTTGACTAACTGCACGATACATACTAATGAAAATTGGGAAAGTCACAATCAATGATAAGAATGGAGCAAAAGGTTTGATGTTATACTTTTTATATACATTCATCATCTCCATACCCATTCTTGCACGAGCATCTTGAGATGGATTTGCACCATATTTTGCTTGAATTTTAGCAATTTCAGGTTGAATATCTTGCATTTTATGCGTACTCATTGTTCCTTTAAAGGTTACAAGCATTACAATAACTTTAACAATTAATGTAACCAATAAAATCGCTCCAACTTGGGCTGCTCCTGTTCCTCCAAATAAATTTACAAAAACTGAGATTAACCAAGCCATCGGATAAACAAAAGTAAAATTCAAAACATTTTTTGTTTTAAATGCATCTTTCCAAGTTTTATGAGATAAAGTAACTCCTGAACCATCTGGATCTTTGATATCTTTGCCTACAACAAAGCAAGCCTTTGAATATTTTTGAAGACGATTATAAACATTGTATGGATTGTTGTTTCCACCATCTTTATCTGTATTTGGATTTTTTACTCTTCTAACTAAGTCACTTGATGCATTTTTAACTTGGTTTAAATAATTATTTGCATCTTTAACTTTTTCTTCATCTTCACCTGTATAAAAAGAACTATTTTCTTCCTCAACGTTATAATCAGGATTATATTCTACACTAAATTTATTAGCTAGATAATCTGTTACAGCTTTTTGATAATCTTCGGTTTTGATTTCATCTGTTTCTTTTGAATAGTAATTTGTATAAAGAACAAACAAATAATTTGCAGCATCACTCGTGTCTAATTGCAAACTTTTATCTTCTTTCATTACAAATCTTTCACTAAATTCTTCTTTATCAGCAACATAATCAACGATATAAGAAAAACGAATTTTTCCATATTCTGTACTTGGATTTTTTGCATTTCCACAAAAAGATCCTTTATATGGATTAGATGTACATCCTGTACCAATAAACAAAAATACAAAAGCAAATAAAATTCCGAATCTTTTTATCCATTTATTTTTCATAAATTCACTCCTTATTGAATTTTTTTGTATGTTGTTTTTAAAATATTCTCATTTTCCTCAAAAGAAAAATCTAAATATTTTTTTCTTACAACTACGACATAGTCTTTATTTATATTAAAGTCAAAGCAATGTTTTATCATTTCTCTAACTTGTCTTTTAATCTTATTTCTAACAACAGCAATTCCAATTTTTTTACTAACCGAGACACAAATACGAGATTGATTTAATTCATTTGTTTGATAATAAATTGAAAAAGAAATGCTATTTTTAACCTGTTTTAAATTAACGATTTTGGAAATATCTTTATTTCTTTTTAGTCTATAAATTTTTTTCACAAAAACACCTCTTATTAAATGGAAAAAACCACTAGCACAATGCTAGTGGCCACCATTTTTAAGCTGAAAGCACTTGACGATTTCTACGTCTTCTTCTCGCAATAACTTTTCTTCCATTAGGAGTGGCCATACGAGCTCTAAATCCATGTACATTTTTGTGTTTTCTTTTGCTTGGTTGATACGTTCTTTTCATAATCTACTACACCTCCGATTTTTTCACTATGCATTTCGTATTATATCCTTTCTTTGGCTATAAGTCAAACAATATATTTATATTATTAATATAAATCATCATTTTTTTATGTGGATAATTTTGTGGATAACTCATTAAAAATCTTGAATTTAGGGATTTTATAACGATAAATTTTTGCTATTGTTGATAACTTCTTTTTTATAATCCACAATTCCACCTTAATTATTTTTATGCACAAGTTATCCACAAACAAAAATTGTGGATAAATCTTTTTATATTATATATAATTCTTTGTTTTTTTGTGGATAAGTATGTTTTTTAGTTACTTTTCCACAAATATATGTTATATTTTTTTTAGAAATTATTTGGAGGATTTTAAGTATGGAAGTAGATAAAAATCAAGCAATTCAAAAAATTTGGAAAGAAATCTTAAATAAAGCAGAAAAAAAATTTGATGCAAATGCATATAGCACATTCTTTTTACCTGTTGTTCCTTTATATGTAGACGACCAACAATTTGTTGTTGAAGCTCCTTCACGATTTGTAAAAGAAGTCTTAATCGGTCAATTTGGTCAAACTATTAATGATTATCTAAAAGTGATTACGGAAACTGATTTTTATTTGGTAGTAAAAGAAGCCTCAGAAAAAACCGAAACAAAAACTTCCATTCCGTCACAAAGTTTATCTCCTCGTTTTATTTCAAATTTAAATCCCCAATTTTTATTTGACAACTTCGTTGTTGGACCATCCAATAGAGAATGTTATGAAGCTTCTTTAGCAGCTTCTTTAGAACCTGGGAAATTTTATAATCCTTTATTTATTTATGGTAAAAGTGGTATAGGAAAAACCCATCTACTTCATGCCATTGGCAATTATTGTAAAGAACACCACAATAAAACCATGAATATTTATTATACAACAGCAAACGATTTTGTCGATGAATTCATGAAATCTAATCAAAACAAAGATGTTGAATCTTTAAAAACAAAATTTCGTAGTATTGACGTTTTATTAATTGATGATGTTCAATTTTTAGCCGGTAAAGATAAAACAGGAGAAGTTTTCTTCCATATTTTTAACAATCTTTTTAATGAAAAAAAACAAATTGTATTAACTTCTGATCGTTATCCTAACGATTTAAGAGGATTAGAATCACGATTAGTAAGTCGTTTTGCATCTGGTTTAACGGTAGGCATGGATGCCCCTGAATATGAAACAGCTTATGCTATTTTAAAAAGAAAAATTGAAGCTAAAAATCTAGGAATTAAAAATATTGATGATGATGTATTGCATTATCTAGCAAGTAATTTTTCAAGTGATGTTCGGCAACTTGAAGGTTCTTTAACGCGTTTATTCTTTTATGCCACAACAATTAATAAAAGCGATCGAATCGATCTTAATTTAGCGATGGATGCTTTTAAATCCATCACTCCTCCAAAAGGAAATTTATCGTCTTTGACGGCTAATCAAATAAAAAATGTAGTTGCTGAATATTATTCTTTAACAACTTCTCAACTTATTTCAAAAAGTCGAACAAATGTTTTAACAATTCCTCGACATATTGCAATTTATTTATGTCGTACTTTACTGAATATGACCTTTGAAGATATCGGTAATGAATTTGGAAATCGTGATCATACCACTGTCATGAATGCTTGTTTAAAAATTGAACAATTGTATAAAAATGATGAAGATTATAAACTCGCTATCAACAAAATTAAAAAGTTACTCACGATGAAATAACAACTTATCCACAGATAATTTTACTAGACTTATTCATTTATATATATTATAATATATATAACAATTAATGATGTGGCTTATCCACAAATCAACAGCCCTTATTATTATTGTTATAAAAAAGAAAAGTAAAAAAGAATATTAAGTAAGGAGCGATTCAAATGAAATTTAAAATTAATCGACATGTTCTATTAGCTAATTTATCCAAAGTATCAAAAGCTGTTAATAATAAAACTCCATTTTTAGCTTTAACAGGTATTAAATTTACCTTAAGTCAAAATTCATTAGAATTAATTGGTAGTGATAATGATTTATGTATTCGTTGTATAATCAAATCAGAAATAAACGGAGATAAAGTTATTGAAGTTGAAGAAGTTGGATCAACAGTTATCAATGAAAAAATTATTTGTGAAATTGTGCGTAAAGTAGAATCTGAAATGATTGAAATTGAAGTAATGGACAATCTAGCTAAAATTAGAAGTGATAAATCTATTTTTAGTGTAAATACAATTCCTTCAATTGATTATCCAAATATTGATTTTGATTTTATTGGTGAACCATTTAGTATTGATGCTTTAGAATTAAAAAATGTATTTGATCAAACGCTATTTGCTTCAAGTGATAAAGAAGCAAGACCTATCTTAACTGGTCTAAATGTAAAATGTAGTAATAATACACTTGAATTTGTCGCTACAGATACATATCGTTTATCTAAGAAGATTGTTGAAATCAATCATCCATTAGAATTTAATGTTACAATTCCAAAAAGTTCTTTAGATGAATTAAATAAAATTATTGAATTAGGAAATATGATACATGTTTACATCACAGATAAGAAAGTGATTTTTGATTTAGGCGATTGTGTTGTGGTTAGTCGTTTAATTAGTGGTACTTATCCTGATACTTCTCGTTTGATTCCAAATGTATTTGATCAAACCTTAACGATTTCAACAAAAGATTTATTAGGCGCTGTGGATCGTGCTTCTATTTTATTAACTGAAAGAAACAATGTTGTAAAATTAAATATGAAAAACGATGAAGTTTTTGTATCAGCAAAGAGTATGGAAGTTGGATATGCTGTTGAAAAATTAAATGACTATGCATATGAAGGAAATCCATTAATGATTTCATTTAGTGCAAAATATTTAGTAGATGCCATTAAAGCTTTAAATAGTGAAGAAATATCTTTACATTTTACAGGAGATATGAAACCAATTATCTTAAAATCAAAAACTAATACAAATTTAATTGAATTAATTCTTCCAGTAAGAACTTATAATTAAAAAGTGATTCTTTAAGAATCATTTTTCTTTGACTTAAAAATGAAGAGTGTTAAAATAAAATAAAAAAGGGATGAAAAAAAATGGATAAAAAATATTTTGAAGAATTATTAGAATTTTATAAAAATGAATTAGACGATACTTTATCTTTTTGGTATAACTATGGATATGATAAAGAACATGGAGGTTTTTATACTTGTTTAGATCGAAATGGTAGTGTTTATGATACAGACAAGGCTGTATGGGCACAAGGAAGAGGTTTATGGATTTTTTCAAAAGCGTACAACTCAATTAAACAAGATCCAAATTATTTAAAAGCTGCTAAGGACGCTTATGAATTTATTACAACAAAATGTTACGACAAAGATAATCGTATGTTTTTTACGGTTACAGGTGATGGAAGAAGCATACAAAAAAGAAGATATTGGTTTTCTGAATCTTTTTCAGTTGTTGGTTCAGCTGAATTATATAAAGCAACTAAAGATAAAAAATATTTAGATAATGCAAGAAAAACTTTTGATACATTATTAAAAGTGAAATCAGGAGAAATTAAAACAGAGCCAAAATTTAATCCTGAAACAGTAAATACAATTTCATTAGCTAGTCCAATGATTTTATTAGTAACTTGTCAACTTTTAAGAGATATTGATGTTGAAAGAAAAGATTATTATCATCAAATTATTGATGATTCAATTGCTGAAATAAAATTACATTATCATCCTGAATTCAAAGCTGTATTTGAAAATGTAAATCCAGATGGTTCAGTCGCAGAAGGTTCAAGAGGAAGATTAGTTAATCCTGGACATTCAATTGAAGCAAGTTGGTTTTTGATGAATGAAGCTGCTTATCGTAATCATGATCAACAATTAATGGAAATGGCTTTAAATATTTTGAATTGGTCATTCAACTTAGGGTGGGATAGTGATGTTGGCGGCTTACGTTATTTCGTAGATGTCGCTAATAAACCTGTGCAAGCATTAGAATGGGATATGAAATTATGGTGGCCACATAATGAAATGTTAATTGCTTTCTTAATGGCTTATAAATTAACAAATAAAGAAGAATATTTAGATAAATATAAACTTGTTCATGATTATTCATTTAGTCATTTTAAAGATAAAGAGTATGGTGAATGGTATGGATATTTACATAGAGATGGATCTGTATCAACTCCTCTAAAAGGAAATATTTTTAAAGGACCTTTCCATTTACCAAGATGTTTAATGGAGAATATTTTACAAATACAAGAAATTTTAGAAAAATAAAAATTTAATATTGAAAAAAAAAGAACTATGTGCTAGTATTATATAGCACATAATGCAGATGTAGTTCAGTGGTAGAACACAACCTTGCCAAGGTTGCTATGCGGGTTCGATTCCCGTCATCTGCTCCATAGGAAATGAATATACCCCATTTATTGGACAGAGATGTTACAATAAAGGGGGTTTTTTATTATAAAATGAACAAGACAGCAAAAATATTATAATGATGTTGATATAACGTAATTATGAAAATGAACATTTCTATAAGTAAGGAATCATTAGAATTAAATCTAGAAACTATTTAATAAACTAGATAGTTTATATTTTAACATTATATAATATTGCTAAAGAAAGAGATGGTAATTAAAATGAAGAAAAAATATTACGAAGCTTATGATGGTAGGTATAAAGTTATGCATGAAAAAGGATGTCGTTGGTCGAGTGATATTCCTACTCCAATCGTTTTACAAACCATAAAAAAATATAATATTTCTCATAAATTAGATATCTTAGAATTGGGATGTGGGGAAGGAAGAGATAGCTATCCAGTTTTAAAAGAAGGATATAATTTATCTGCAACTGACATTTCACCACAAGTTATTAAATACTGTAAAAATAAATATAATCAATTCTTCAACAATTTTGCCGTTTTTGATTTTCTTAATAGTAATACAGACAAAAAATATCATTTTATTTTTTCTGTTGCTGTCATTCATATGTTAATACTTGATAAAGATAGAAACAAATATTTTAGTTTTATTAGAGAACATTTGCTTGACACAGGGTTAGCTTTAATATGTTCAATGGGTGATGGAAAAATAGAAATGCAAACAGATATTAACAAAGCTTTCGATATTGTTGAACGAAAACATAAAATTGGTAAAGTGTTGGTAAATTCGACTTCTTGCAGAATGGTATCATTTAATTATTTTGAAAATGAAATAAAGAAAAATGGACTTTCGATAGTAGAAAAAGGAATTACTAAGTCATTGCCAGATTTTGATTCACTAATGTATGTGATAGTGAAAAAATAATATTTTTTTATGGTGTATTAATAAAATTCAAATTTAATTAATTGCGAAAAAAAGAAAAAAACATTAAAATATACTCGTTTAGAAGGTTTGATTTAGTTAATAAAAAAAACAAAAAATAAAGAAGGAAAAATATGCTTGAATTAAAAGAAATAACAAAAGAAGATGAAGTATTATTTTGCGAATTTGAAAAGAAATATAAAGCGGCATGTGGAAAAGAAAAAATCCCTTTTGTTCTTAATCCACAAAACTTAACATTTTCAAATTTTTTAAAAGAATTAGAAAAGTATAAACATAAAGATACTTTACCAGAAGGATTTGTGTTGGCCAATTATTATTTGATATATGTAGATAATAGAATCGTTGGAGGAATTAACCTTCGTATGGACACCAATGAACCCATTTTAAATTATGCAGGACATATAGGCTATGGAATTGCACCTTGGGAAAGAAACAAAGGTTATGCTAAAACAGCTTTAAAGAAAATATTGCTTTTAGGTTTAGATGTTGGTATGAAAGATTTTTTGTTAACCACAGATATACAAAATATAGCTTCACAAAAAGTAATTCTTTCGTGTGGAGGAATATTGGATAGAACCTTTAACAAAATGAATTATTATTGGATTCATTTATCAGATTATAAAGTGGAAGAAAGTGCAATGGCTCTTGTTTTTTATAATGATAAAATTCTTACCACAAAAGAATTAATATATGGTAAAGAAGTGATTTCTTGTCCTAAGGGGCATATAGAAGTCTCTGAAATGCCGATAGATGCTGCAATTAGAGAATGTTTTGAAGAAACAAATATTGAAATTACAAGAAAAAATTATTTACTAGATGCCAAGCCTTTTGTGATTCAATTTATAGATCATCATTACCAACCTATAAAAAAGACAATCTATCCAATCTGTTTTAAAGTAATGAAACAAGGAAATCCTAAAGTGAAAGAGGAAAGAGTTCTAGAGATTAAATATATGGATATTGAAGAGTTTTTTATTAATTGTAGTTATGAGAATATAAAAGAAATGGTAAAAAATAGTTTAGAAATGATTAAAACAAAAGGAATAAAGTAAAATAAAATTTATTGGAGATGATAAAGAAAATATTTTATCGATATTGTTTATGGTTGTCATAGCTTTGAACGAGAAATAAAATTTGAAAATAAAGAAATAAACCAAATTAAATGGTTTAATAAAGATAATTTACCAATAAAATTAAGTGTAAATTCAAAAGAAGCAATATATGATTATTTTTTAAAATATTTGAATATAGAAATAAATATAAAATAATTTTCTTTATGAATTGACAATTTGAATTTTTAGAGTAAGATATTTTTTTGTTGGTGATAAAAATGTTATTTAACTTCATTATTTTTTTGTTAACAATCATATTTTTAATCTTTTTTATAATAAAAAAGCCATATATCATCATAAAAACAAAAAAAATTCAAACATTTTATTTTGCTCCAGTAATAGGAGCAATTTGTTTGCTAATAACACAAAAAGGATTAGCTCAATCTTTTATTCAACAAATTACAACTAACAATGCAGTGAATCCCATAAAAATATTAGTTTTATTTTTGTGTGTCAGTTTCTTGTCTGTGGTAATTGACTATTTAAATTTTTTTAATTTTATAGCAAATTGGTGTGCAAATCGATTTCAAAAATCTCAATTTCATTTGTTTTTTACATTTTATATCTTAATTGCAATTTTAACCATTTTTACAAGCAATGATATTATAATTTTAACCTTTACACCGATCATTTGTTTGTTTTCTAAAAAAATGAAAATAGATCCTATTCCTTATTTAATTATGGAATTTGTTACTGCTAATACCTATTCAATGCTTCTTGTTATTGGAAATCCTACAAACATTTATTTAACTAATTTTTTTCATATTTCTTTTATGGAATATATTTCTAATATGCTTATTCCAACAATGGTAGCTGGAATGGTTTCTTTGTGTTTACTCTTAATGTTATTCTATAAAAAATTAAAAACACCTTTAAAGATAAATTACCAAGAAGAAATAAAAATTCAACACAAAGGGTTATTAATTGTAGCATTAATTCACTTAGGAATATGTCTTTTTTCATTATGCATTGCTAATTTATTGAAAATAGAAATGTATCTTTTGTGTTTGATTGTGGCAAGTAGTTTATGTCTTATATTAATATTAGTTTCTTTATTTACAAAGAAAAATCATATAAAATCTTGTTTACTAAAACTGCCTTATAATTTAATTCCTTTTTTACTTTCAATGTTTGTTTTAGTATTATCTTTAAAAGAAGTAAATGTTTTTACATCACTTGCTACTTATTATAATAAAATAAATAATAAGTATGTTTTGCGTTATCAATATGGATTTGGAAGTTTATTCTCGGCGAATGTTTTAAATAATATTCCAATGACCTTAGCATATTCGTTTATTATGGAAAATACGAATATTTCATCGTTTTCATCGACAATATATCCATGTATTGTTGCTTCAAATATAGGTGCTTATTTAACACCAATTGGGTCTTTAGCAGGTATTATGTGGCTTGATATATTAAAAAACAAGGATATCCATTATGGATTTAAAGAATTTATAAAATATGGCTTCATCTTTGCTCCTTTAACTTTATTTGTAACTTTATTGTTTTTTTAAAATTTCATGATTATACTAATATTTTTGATTTTTTAAAAAATTTATTTTATACTTAAATTATATTTTTCCAATAAAATTGGTTTAAAAAACGTATTTATAAAGAGGGAAGATGGAATGAAAACACCAATAGTATATGATTACATTCAAGAATTTAAAAAAAATGATTTTCAACATTTTGACCTCTTTTATGAAAGTATAAAAAAAGATGTTTTTTATAATATTTTAAGTATTGTTCATAATTATGAAGATGCAGAAGAAATCTTACAAGAAACTTTTGTCACATTCTTAAAGAATCTTTCAAAAATTGATGAACATCATTCTCCTATGGGGTATTTATTTAAAATATCTTATAATTTATCGAAAGATTTTTATCGAAAAAAAAGCAAAGAAATTGCATTTGAAGACAACCAAGAAGAAAACATAAAAAGTGAATTTCAATATGATGAATCGTTAGATATAATCCAAAAAATTAGAGAAATATTAAATAAAAAAGAATTTCAAATTTATATTATGAAAGTTCTGCATGATTATAGTCATCAAGAAATTGCAATTATTTTAAACAAACCAATTGGAACAATTACATGGTGTTATCAACAAGCAATAAAAAAATTAAAGAAAGGAATGGGTGAACTGTATGAATGAAAATAAGTTAAAAGATGTAATGAATAATTATGAAATTAAAACAACTTCTGCTCAAATACTTAAAAATTATGTTTTAACTCAAGAAGAAAAAACAACAAAAAAAACAATTCATTGGTGGAAAGGTTTTTCTATTTTTGCTACAATTTGTTCAGTTTTATTTTTAGCTTATTTTATGCTTTCTTTTAAACCAAATACAGTTCATGAAATTCAAGATGATTCAAATAATAATGTTGCTTTCCAACTTCTTTCAGGAATTGAACTATCTCATTTTGTAACTAATCAAGAACAAAATAGATTAAGTCGAAAAAATAAAGCAGCTAACGATGAAGAATTTGAAGAGATTGTAGAAATTTATGATAAAGCAAGTGATTTAGTACAATCTTCTTACTTATTCAATAAAAAAATGCATAAAAAAGTTTATGAAGGAAAGTTTAAAGGAAAATTTAAAGAATTTTATCCTTATAAAATGGAAATCAAAGGTAATGAAAAATTAATTTTTTATTACGATGGAAAAATTGAAAAAGATGACGATGAAGTTGAAATGGAAATTCATGGTGAAATCTATACGGAAGATCAAATTTATAAAGTCTATGCAGAAACAGAAAGTTCTACAAAAGAAAAAGAATACGAAATCACCATCTTTTTTGATGAAGATAACTTTGTTGAAATTGAACAACAACAAGAAGAAAAAGAGTTTGAATATAAATATAATCTTTATAAAAATAAAGATAAAATTACGGAAATAGAATTTTCAAGTGAAGAACAAGAACAGGAATTATCGATTAAAGACCAAAAGAAATCGTATGAATTTGTTATAAAACATTTAAACGAATGGAAAGAAAACATATTTTACCATACCTCAATGGCTGAAGGAATGATGGAATTAACATACGAGAAACATAAAAAAATATATGTAGAAAGTGAAACACAAAAAACAATTATAAAAAATTTCCAATAAAAAGACTTGCTTGTTCGTATTTATTATGAAAGCAAGATAAAGGAGGAAATAATTTATGAAAAAAATCTTAGCTGCAGTAGTTTTACCCCTTACATTTGTTTCTTTAACAGGATGCAAAGAAAATTCGCAAAATAAAAATCATCTTGAACATTCATTTGCCTTTGAAGCAACTACTACTTTAAACTTAATGAATCGATTACAAACCAATAGACGAGTTGCAAAAAAACAAGTTTTTCAACCAACTGAAACAGAAATACAAGAAATTACTCAATATTTAGACCAAATTGATTTAATCTTATCCAATGACAATCAATTTAGCCAAACAAGAGTAGAATCAGATAAAGAAGAATATACTTATAAAGATGTTGTTACTTTTTCTGATTTTGCTGGCAATCAGCAATCTTATGAATTGTATTATACTTCTATTCAAGAAAAACAAAAGGTAGAAGAGGATGAAATAGAAGTAAAACAAAAAATTGAAGGAATTGCCATTATGGATGATTTGACTTTTAATTTTAAATGCAAAATTGAAAGCGAAGAAGAAATCAATGAAAAAGAAGAATCCATTACGTTTACGTTATATCAATCTGAAACATCCTATATTCAAGTAAAACAAGAACAAGAGCAAGAAGAAGATGAAATATCAAATGAATATCGGTATACAATTGTTGAAAATGAAAAAACGATTTATGATTATAAATTGAAGTATGAAGAAGAATTAGAAGATGAAAAATTAGAAAAAAGCATTAAATTAAGATTAAATGAAAAAACATTTAAAATTAAAGAAGAAGAAGTAAATAATGAAACTTTTTTAAGAGTTAAATTTGTAAACACACAAGATGAAGTTATGTATTCTCTTAGATTTAAAAAAATAATTGAGATGATAGATGAGCAAAAAACAGTGCGCTACGAACTTGTGTAAAAAATATTTTATAAAGAGGGTTATGTAAATAATCCTCTTTTTATCGATAAATTCAAAAATAAATTTAATAAGAAAAGCAAAATATGATAAAATTAACAAGGATTAACAAAAAAGAAAAAAAGATTTTTATATAATATAGACGAGGTGAAAAAAATGGAATTTAAAGATCAATTAAAAGAATTAAGATTAAATCAAAATTTAACTCAAGAAAGCTTAGCAAATATATTACATATTTCAAGAAGTCTAGTGGCTCGTTTCGAGAATGGTTTATCTTTGCCTACAAAGGATACTTTACAAGATATATGTAATTATTTTAAAGTAGAACCAAATTATTTATTACCAAATCAAGAAACAGAAGAAAAATTAGTAAGTAAAAACAACATTATTCATCAAGAAAAAAGAAAATCATTTATTCTTTTAATATTAATCGGAATTATATTAGTTTCAGCTTGTTTATCAATTGGCTTCCTTTTAAATGAAAAACAAATTTTGAAAAAACAAACTTTTACATCTATGAAAGAATTAAAAATAGAATTATATGATATGCCAAAAAATGAAAATGAGTTAGTTTTTATTGGAGAAAGTGGTCTTCAATTAACTATGCAAGAAAAAGATGGATATGCAACGACTCAAATACAAGTTCATCGCATAAAAGATTTTACGGATGTATCGGATTTATATTTAATCCATGCCATGACTTCTTTTACGCCAGGTATGGTAGCATATTACAATGATGAGCATTTTTATCGCTCAAATGCGACAATTAGTAGTGTTTTTACGCGATTTGAAACGAATCAACAATTCGATAATTACTATACATTAAAAAAATCTTTTCCATTAAATGAAACAGACATTAGTTATTTTTCATCATCTTTTAATGGAAAAATTCAAATTACATCTAAGATTAATTTGATTTATGCTGAATTGTTTTATGAAAATGAAGATACTGAAAAATTTGAATACAATAAAAATGCTTTTTCGTTTTTAAATGATAAATTAGTTTTTTCGACTGATTCAACTAAAAATTCTTTTAAAAGCGAATATAAAATTAAAAAAGATTATCAAACGATTACAACGAGTGCAGATAATTGTTATTTATTAGAAATAAAAAATAATTCTTCTTTTGAATTAAACTTTAATTACAATATCGGTTATACTTCTTCAAATAAAACCTACTCTAATTTTATCCAAGTGAAATGTTCATTTAAATAAAAAAATATTCAATAAATTAAATAATAAAAATAGTTGTTTAAATTTATAAAATGTATATAATTAAAGTATAGCAGTAAAATTCGAAAGGCAAGAAAGAGGATCTTGCCTTTCAACTTTTTAATGGATTATAGCAGTAAAAATTAGGATTATTAATTCTTCTTATTTAATAAACTAATAAGAATCATAATCATTATTAAAAACAAAATAATGATGGTAAGATACTCCATTTACCCTCCTAATTTATTTATCTAACGCTATAATCCCCTTGGCTAGATGAATCATTTGCTACTCTCCTTTTAAAAAGCTGTGGTTATTTAAACCACTATATATAAATTAGAAAAAATAAATTAAAAGTCTTTTTATAAATGAAAAAAAGAGTATAATAATAAAAAAAGAATAAAATAAAAGTAGTAAAGGAGTGAGTATATGATTTTTACAACAACTGGTATTTTGATTTTACTTTCAGTTTTAGCTGTATTGGTAATTGTGTTATCTATTTTTAAAGTTAGTTTTAAAATTATTTTGAAATTAGTTATAAATTCGTTAGTAGGGGGAATTATTTTATATTTGATTAATTTCATTCCTTCAATCAGTTTGCCAATTACATGGTATAATGCTTTAGCAGTAGGGGTGTTTGGAATTCCTGCAGTAATCATTATTCTAATTGTTTATTTTATAAAAAAATAAAAAGCAACTTTGTTTGCTTTTTTTGTTGCAAAAGAAAAAGAAAGTGTTATAATATTAATGACAATAGTTGTTAATAAGAATTGTCAAGGAGAGAAACCATGGAATATAGGAACACAAAACAATATAGAAGCATTTATAACTATGTTGCAATTTCTTGTACACATCCAACAGCGGAAGAAGTTTACTTAAACGTTAGCAAAGAATTTCCAAACATTAGTTTAAAAACGGTTTACCGAAATTTAAACAAAATGGCGCAAGAAGGTAAAATCATTCGCATATTAATTCCAAATCAACCTGATCGCTTTGATAAAACGACAGCAAATCATTATCATCTTTGTTGTAGTAAGTGTGGCGAATTTATGGACATGGACATGGAATATCAAACGCAATTAAATTCGCTTGTTGAAAGTAAAAGTGGGTACAAAATAGCAGCGCATTCTATTATATTTAATGGTGTATGTCCTAAATGTTTAAAAAATAATTAAAAGGAGAGAAAAAAATGGCAAAAGTAAAATGTTTAATTTGTGGACAAGTATTTGAAGGAGACAAATGTCCAGTATGTGGAGCAACTGGTGACAAATTAGTTCCATTCGTAGAAGAAGAAATGGTATGGGCAGATGAACATGTTTTAGGCGTTGCGAAAGGCGTAGATAACGAAATTCTTGAAGGTTTAAGAAGTAATTTCCAAGGTGAATGTAGTGAAGTTGGAATGTATTTAGCAATGGCTCGTCAAGCTGATCGTGAAGGTTATCCAGAAGTTGCAGTTGTTTTAGAAAAAATTGCACATGAAGAAGCAGAACATGCTGCAAGATTTGCTGAAATGTTAGGCGAATTAGTTTCAAGTAGCACGAAAGAAAATCTTGAAAAAATGTTAGCTGGTGAAAATGGGGCTTGTCATGGTAAAAAACGCATTGCAACAAGAGCGAAAGAATTAAATTTAGATGCCATTCATGATTCAGTTCATGAAATGACGAAAGATGAAGCTCGTCATGGTCGTGCATTAAAAGCTTTACTTGAACGTTATTTTAAATAGTATTCAATTTAATTAATAAAGAGAGAAATTCTAATCATGAATTTCTCTTTTTTGTTAAGGTTGATAAAAAATGAAATATAACTTATAATAAATAATAAGTTATAAATTAAAGAGGGAAAATATATGAATCAAGCGAAAAAAGATGGAATAAAAGTTTTACCTTATTTAATGATTTTTATATTTTCTTTAATTGGAAGTTATGTTCTTTTTTATAAAGGTATAGGAAGTGGAGATGATATTTATTTTCATTTTGCTAATATTATAGATATATATGAAACAATTAAATCAGGACATTCTCTTCAATCTATAAGTGGAAATTTAGCGATGGGATTAGGAGTAGGAAATCGCTTGTTTTACTCGCCTTTACCTCATCTTTCAATTGCTATGTTGGCATTAATCGCGCAATTTTTTCATCTTTCTATCATTACTTCTTATAAAATAATGATGTTTTTATCGATTTTTATTTCGGGAATTTTCATGTATCGCTTTATTATGCATTTATCTAAGAATAATCAAAGTGCGTCTTTAATAGCGGCTGCTGTTTTTATTTTATATCCTTATCGAATGTTTGATATTTATAGTCGTGCAGCCATAGGAGAAGCGTTTGGAATTACTTTTTTACCTTTATTTTTCATGGGATTATATGATATTGTTCATTTAAAAGATAATATTTCTAAAAAACCTTTTATAGAAGTCATTATCGGTGGTTCTTTCTTATATTTGTCGCATAATGTTTTGGGATTTTATGGGTTTTTAATTGGAATTATCTATTTACTAGTTCATTTTAAAAGTATTATTCGCTTATTTTCAAAGAAAAATTTTGTTGTTTATTGTGTGTTATCTATTTTTTTCATGCTTGGATTGTGTGCAATATCTTGGGTAAGCCAATTTGAATTATTACAAACTAAATTATATAATGTTTCTAATCCTGAATGGATGTGGACTTCGGCATCGCAAGTTGCACACCACACAATCAAAAATAACGAGTGGGATTTATCTATCTTTTTTACTTTTGAATTTCGTTATGGAATTATTGCCATATTAGGTAATAATCTATATTTAATTACGGATACCATTTCTTTTTTGTGTCTTACTTTAATCAGTGTTTTTATCGATCAAATCTTAAAAAGAATTCCAAAAATGAAATATTTTCATGATGGAATAACATTTATTTTCTTATTAACTTTTCTTTATTTGCTTTCAAATCGAGTGGAAGTATATTTAGCTGGAATCGTATTTTATATGTTATATATTTTCTTTTCTTATTTTAAAGAAAAAGAAAGTAATACATTTAATTTTAATTTATTGAAAAATCGCGATTTTTATTTTTTAAGTGTTATCTTATTCTTTTTAGCTTTTTGTATTTACTCCGACTGGATTTGGTACCGATTACCTTCTATCTTTTTAAACATTCAATTTCCGTGGAGATTATGGGCATTTATTCAAGTGTTTTTCTCAATTTTAGTTGGCTTTGTATGTACATCTTTTAAAAGAGTTAAATATGTTTTTTGTGTTGGGGGAGTGCTTGCTAGTTTTATGCTTATCTTAAATCAGCCTATCATGGAAAAAAGAATCTTTTATGAAAATGGAAAACAATATTGGATAGAAAATGTGGATAAAAAATTTTTAGATTATAATGTCGCATTAGGTTTTAATAAAGAATATTGTCCACAAGTATTTTTTGATTCTTCTTATCAATCTAAATACACTAAATCGCTTTACAATCGAATTCGTACCCGTTTACAATACGATTTTACAAAAGAAGACTATGCATACAAACCTGTTTTATTGACAGGAAAAGGGGATATAATTGTTGAAAATGCGTATGCACCTAAATATACTTTGGAAGTAACAATAACTGAAGCAGGAATTATTCAAATGCCTTTGTTTTATTATCCAGGTTATCAAATTAAAGTTATAAGAGGTGCAGAAATAAAAAATATTCCATGTGAAAATATTGATGGCTTAGTTGCATTTCAAATTAGTGAGGGAAATTATACTATTCAAATTCAATATGTCGGAACAAAAGCTCGTCAACTTTCTTTTCAATGGTTTTATTTTTCGATTATTGGATTGGGTTTATTTATCCAATATCAACCTTTTAATAAAAACATTATTTATCTTTTAAATGAAGATAAAATTAAATCAAAAATGAACAAAAATTGAATGTTTTTTTGCGTATTCATTGATTTTAAAGCCTTTTTCTTATATAATATTTATCAGTGATTAATAATAAAATTATTAATTAACTACTTAGATAGAGAAAAAGGAGAAAACACATGGCAAAATACGTTTATTTATTTAAAGAAGGTAATGCCCATATGCGTGAACTTCTTGGTGGAAAAGGTGCAAACTTAGCTGAAATGACTTCTCTAAATTTACCGGTTCCTCAAGGATTCACAGTAACTACTGAAGCTTGTACAAAGTATTATGAAGATGGTAGAACATTAGCTAGTGAAGTAGTGGATCAAATCGAAGTTGCTTTACATCAATTAGAAGAAGTGTGTGGAAAGAAATTTGGAGATATCAACAATCCATTACTTGTATCTGTTCGTAGTGGTTCAAGAGCATCTATGCCTGGTATGATGGATACAATCTTAAACTTAGGTTTAAATGATGTATCTGTAGAAGGACTTGCTAGATTAACTAACAATCCTCGTTTTGCATATGATTCATATCGTCGTTTCATTCAAATGTTTGCAGACGTTGTTATGGAAGTTGCAAAAGAAAATTTTGAAAAAATCTTTGATCAAAGAAAAGAAGAAAAAGGTGTATCTTTAGATACTGAATTGGATGCAGAAGATTTAAAAGTTTGTGTTCAAAAATTTAAAGAACGCTATAAAGAATTAAAGGGTGAAGATTTCCCTCAAGATCCAAAAGTTCAATTATATGAAGCAGTTAAGGCTGTATTTAGATCATGGGATAATCCAAGAGCAAATGTTTATCGTCGTTTAAACAATATTCCATATGATTGGGGAACAGCAGTTAATGTTCAATCAATGGTATTTGGTAATATGGGTGATGATTCTGGAACAGGTGTTGCATTCTCAAGAAACCCTGCTACTGGAGAAAATGTTTTATATGGTGAATATTTATTTAATGCACAAGGTGAAGACGTTGTTGCGGGTATTCGTACACCAAACCCAATTGCTCACTTAGAACAAGACAACAAACCTTTATATGAAGAATTCGTTCGTGTTGCAAAAACACTTGAAAAACACTATAAAGATATGCAAGATATGGAATTTACAATCGAAAGAGGTAAATTATATATGTTGCAAACAAGAAATGGTAAAAGAACAGCACAAGCGGCTTTAAAAATTGCCATTGATTTAGTAAATGAAGGCTTAATTACAGAAAAAGAAGCTGTATTAATGGTTGAACCAAAATCTTTAGATGCTTTATTGCACCCAGGATTTGACCAAGCTGCTCTTAAAAAAGCAAAACCAATTACAAAAGGTTTAAATGCTTCTCCAGGTGCTGCTTGTGGTAAAGTTGTATTTACAGCTGAAAGAGCAAAAGAATTAAAAGCACAAGGTGAAAAAGTAGTTTTAGTTCGTTTAGAAACATCTCCAGAAGATATTGAAGGTATGATTGCTTCTCAAGGTATTTTAACTGCTCGTGGTGGTATGACATCTCATGCTGCAGTAGTAGCTCGTGGTATGGGAACTTGTTGTGTATCAGGTGCTGGTGAAGTTCATGTTAACGAAGAAGAAAAATACTTTACAGTAAATGGTGTTCGTTACAATGAGTTAGACTGGATTTCAATTGATGGTAATACAGGTTATGTGTATGGTGAAGCAATTGCTACTGTAGAAGCAGCTGTTACAGGTGATTTTGCTACATTAATGGCATGGGCTGATAAATATAGATCTTTAAAAATTAGAACAAATGCTGACAATCCACGTGATGCAAAAGTAGCTTATAACTTTGGTGCTGAAGGTGTTGGTCTTTGTCGTACTGAACATATGTTCTTTGAAGCAGACAGAATTATGGCAATGAGAGAAATGATTGTTGCCGAAACTGTAGAAGAACGTAGAAAAGCTTTAGCTAAAATTTTACCAATGCAAAGACAAGACTTTGTAGGAATTTATAAAGAAATGAAAGGATATTCTGTAACAATTCGTTACTTGGATCCACCTTTACATGAATTCTTACCTCATTCTGATGAAGATATTGCTGCGTTAGCTCAAGAAATGGGAATTACTTTTGATAAATTAAAAGCAACTGTTGAAAGTTTACATGAATTTAACCCAATGCTTGGACACCGTGGTTGTCGTTTAGCTGTAACTTATCCTGAAATTGCTGAAATGCAAACAAGAGCGGTTATTGAAGCAGCAATCATTGTAAATAAAGAAGGATTAAAAGTAAATCCAGAAATTATGATTCCATTAGTTGGTGAATTAAAAGAATTACAATACGTTAAAAAGGTAGTTGTAGAAACTGCTGAAAAAGTAATGGCTGAACAAAACTTCAAATTAGATTACAAAGTAGGTACAATGATTGAAGTTCCTCGTGCAGCTTTAACTGCAGGTGAAATTGCAAAAGAAGCTGAATTCTTCAGTTTTGGTACAAATGACTTAACACAAATGACATTTGGTTTCAGTAGAGATGATGCTGGAAAATTCTTAGAAGAATACTATTCACGTAAAGTATTTGAAAATGATCCATTTGCTCATGTTGACCAAAATGGCGTTGGAAAATTAATGAAAATGGCTGTAGAAGCAGGTCGTACAACCCGTAAAGAATTACATTGTGGTATTTGTGGAGAACATGGTGGAGATCCTGTTTCAATTGAATTCTGTCACTCAATTGGACTTGATTATGTATCTTGTTCACCATATCGTGTACCTATTGCACGTTTAGCTGCTGCTCAAGCTGCAATTAAAAATCCAAGATAGTTAAAATAATAAATTACGTCTTAAAGTAGAAATACTTTGAGACGTTTTTTTTATAAAAAAAATCCCTTTTAGGGATTTAATGATAATCAATATTAATCACAATCGAATAACGTTCGTCTTTTTCTTTAATCTTATCTTTAAGATAAGAAATAAAATCATTTTTATCTTGAACGCTGAATTGATAAGGAATACTTAAATCAAAAATAATATTTTTATTTTTTTCTCCTTGTGTCATTCTTAAATCATGAAAAGTGACATCTTTTTGTGTTTCTAAAATAATTTGGTTAAGATAATCATGAATTTGATTCAATTCTTCATTATCAATTGAAATAGGGTCCATATGAATAACCATATGAATAAAAAGTTCTTCTTCTATTTTCTTTTCTAAATCATCAATTAATTCGTGAATTGCAACGATGTTTTCTTTATCGGATATTTCTACATGAATAGAAGCCATTTGTCTACCAGGACCATAATCATGAACGATTAAATCATGTGTTCCTAAAATTTTTTCTTCTTTTGAAAAAATATCTTCAATTTGTTTAATTAATTCTTCATTTGCTTTTTTTCCAAGTAATGTGCCACTGGTTTCAATTGTTAATTTAAAGCCATTATAAATAATTAATAAAGACATTAAAATACCCATTACACCATCTAGAGGAAAAGATACGTATTTACCGACAATTAAAGAGATAATAACTAAACTTGATGTGATAACATCACTTATACTATCAAGAGCAGTAGCTTTTAATACTAGTGAATCAATTTGTTTGCTTAAATAACGATTATAAAAAAACATCCATAGTTTTATTAAAATAGAAATACCTAAAATGATAACTAATATAGGGTTGAAAATAACTGCACTTTGTCCCTTAGTTAATTTATTAATAGAAGTAATAAGTAATTGTGCTCCCATGAAAATAATTAAAAAAGAAACGATTAAGGAAGCGATATATTCTATTCGACCATGACCGAAGGGATGGTCTTTATCGGGTTTTTTATTACTTAATTTTGCACTAAATAAGCCAATTATAGAAGAACCTGAATCGGATAAATTATTGAAAGCATCGGATAAAACGCTCATGCTATGAATGATTAGACCAATTATAAGTTTAAGTGAGAATAAAACTAGATTACAAATAATACCTAAGATACTGCCTAAAATAATATAAGATTGTCTAACTTTTTTATCATGCACATTTTCATGGTTCTTAATAAATTTTTTAACGAAAATCTTTATCACTCTATCATCTCCTATTTAAATATTATACAACAATTTAATATAGAAGTGATAGGTTATTATCTCAATTACAAAAAAACTGCAAGAAACTTGCAGTTAAAATAATTATTAATATTAATTTTTTTGTGATGAGTCTTGTATTATTTATTTAATCAATTTAATTTGTGGTTTTCTATTTGTACAACCATCAATTTCCCAATTTTGTCTAATTATTTTTAGTTTACTTTCAAACGGAATATATGAAATTGAAAAGTTTTTATATGCTTTATAGCAAAATTCTAAAATCTCATATTCATATAAAGCATTATTATCACAAAAAGCATATTTAAAAGAATAACTTTGAAATATTTCAGTAACAAAATTATCTAAAAATAAGTTTGTTCTTAAAAAAATGTTATCAAAAGAAGCTAATAATTCTTCTTCATTAAAATTTATGATAATAGCGAAAGAATGTTCTAAACATTCCTTATCTATAAAAACATTTAAAATATTATCATTTATTTTTGCTTTAAATTTTATTTTAAAATTTTGAGTTGTTAATATCCAATTTAATTTTTCTTTTGAAAGCAATTTAAAAAATTCCTTTTTCCATGATTCATTTTCTAAATGATCAATTAAAATCTCATCAATATAATTTAATTTTTGGAGTAAAAGTTCTATAAAAAAATTGAGATTATTATTAGAATTCTCAAAAGAAAATCCTAATGTTACTATACTTCCCATAAATTTTACACCTTCCTTTTTTATGTTAAACCATTATATTCAAGTTGATTTGGAGATAATTTCCATCCTGTCCAGAAAATGTTTCTTGATTTTAAATGTACACCAATTTTTGTGTTTGGATTATAATAAAGTTTTGTTTTTACTCCTCTATAACTGGAATTAATTTTTATTGTATATTCATTATTCACATGATCAATAATTTTTTTCTTAAATATTTCTGCGTTTTTAGTATTCCAATTGCCCTCTATGCCAAAATCTTTTGCGTGTTTTGAAAATTCATGTTGTAAGCTTCTATTTTCTAATTCTGCACACAAATTATGAACAAGAATACCTTCACTGTCAATAAAGTAAGTATGAACATCTTCTACTTCAAAATTGTAAGTAGTCTCAAAAGTGTCTAACTCTTCTGTTTC